>JAQUBU010000080.1 GCA_028686565.1 Syntrophomonadaceae bacterium | reverse complement strand
TATTGATTACGTAAACAAAAGCGAGGAAGATTGCCGCGCTGCGCTCGCAATGACAAGTACGCTATTTCATAGCAATGACAGGATAGCAAAGCAAGCGATCTTTTGCGCTCTAACCTATCAACTGCGAAAGTTGAGTAACTAATTGCAGATTGCCAAAGAGACTTCTGTTTTTAATACAGAAGTCTCTTAATTGCAGGATTTGTGATCAGCTTAGGGTATTTCTCTAAGCAAATTTACCATTTCAATAGCGGTCATGGCAGCATCAACCCCTTTATTGCCTGCTTTGGTTCCCGCTCTTTCAATCGCCTGTTCAATCGTATCAGCTGTAATAACTCCATAAATAACTGGTATACCGGAATTTAATCCTACATGAGCTATTCCCTTGGTGACTTCGGATGATACGTATTCAAAATGAGGAGTAGCTCCCCTGATAACTGCCCCCAGACAAATAACCGCGTCATAGCCTTTTATGCTTAGTTTCTGAGCTGCCAAAGGCATTTCAAATGCACCCGGAACCCATGCTATGTCAATATTGTCAGGATCAACATCATGCCTGGTCAGAGCATCCAGACAACCTGACAAGAGCTTATTGGTAAAAAATTCATTGAATCTTGATACTACAACCGCATATCTCTGACCTTTCCCAATTAATTTACCTTCGAATACTTTTCCCAATCCAAAAACCTCCCTAATTCATAATAATCTTACAATTACAGGCTCGCGAAAAGATGTCCCATCTTATCCTTTTTAGTCTGCAAATATTTTATATTTTCCGGTTTGGTAGGCATTTCTATGGATACCCGTTCAACAACTTCCATATTATAACCTTCCAATCCCTTGATCTTTTTTGGATTATTGGTCATCAAGCGCATTTTGTGCACCCCCAGGTCTACCAGTATTTGAGCACCAATGCCATAATCTCTCAGGTCAGCAGGAAAGCCCAGTTCTAAATTAGCCTCTACAGTATCCCGGCCATGATCCTGCAATTTGTAGGCTTTCATTTTATTAATCAGACCGATTCCCCGGCCTTCCTGACGCATATACAATAAGACTCCTTTGCCCGCTTTTTCAATCATTTTCATGGCTGCTGCCAACTGGTCACCGCAATCACAACGGCATGAGCCAAATACATCACCGGTAAGGCATTCCGAATGAACCCTTACCAGAATCGGTTCATCTTCCTGCCATTCACCCTTAACCAGGGCTAAATGTCCTTTGCCATCCAATAATGATTCATAGCCAACCGCAGTAAAATCTCCATAGGAAGTTGGCAGATGGGCATCAACCACCCGTACCACCAGCTTTTCCTTACGCCGCCGATATTCAATCAAATCAGCAATCGTAGCGATTTTAATATCGTGTTTGGCCGCAAATTCAAGTAATTGTGGAAGTCTGGCCATTGTCCCATCTTCATTCATTATTTCACAGATAACTGCTGCCGGATACAATCCGGCCAGTTTGGCAAGGTCTATTGATCCTTCGGTATGACCGGTTCTCCGTAATACTCCGCCTTCTTTATAACGCAGCGGAAAAATATGACCTGGCCTTCTAAAGTCGCGGGGAGCTGAATCTTCGTCAATTAGGGCTTTAACGGTGGCAGCACGTTCAAAGGCCGAGATACCGGTAGTAGTTGATTTGTAATCCACAGAAACTGTAAATGCGGTCTCATGATTGTCGGTATTATCGGCTACCATTGCTTGAATTTCCAACTCATCCAAACGCTCTCCAATTATTGGGGCGCAAATCAATCCCTTGGCATGGGTAGCCATAAAATTTATTATCTCCGGACTTGCTTTTTCTGCCGCGACAATAATGTCACCTTCATTTTCCCGGTCTTCATCATCAACCAGTATCACCATTTTACCATCCTTAACATCTTGTATTGCTTCTGCGATGGAATTAAACATTTAGAATTACCTCCTTTTAAGTATCAGAAGAAACTGCGGAGCAGTTTCTTTCGCACCGCTGCAACGAGGCAGGGAATTAAAACCCGCCGCCTGTTTTGTTAATAAGCCCCTCCGCTTAAAGAAGCGGGGGACATCTTTTCGCCTCGTTATATAAAGCCATGTTGGGCTAAATACCCCATGTTAATTTCATTGCTTTTATTATCATCAATATTTAATAGTTTTTCTACATAGCGGCCGATTATATCACTCTCCAGATTAACCAGATCACCAGGATTCTTAGTTCCCAAAGTTGTTAAATGTGCTGTATGAGGAATAAGAGAAACACTAAAGCTTTCAGGAAAAACATCGATTACCGTCAGGCTGATACCATCAATAGCGATTGAACCTTTGGGAACCGTATACTTTATTATACCGGCTGGTGCCTTAATCCTGTAAATTATGGCTATATCAAGCTTTTCTTTCTGTAGGATGCTCCCTACCCCGTCAACATGACCCTGAACCAAATGTCCTCCCATTCTGTCTCCCAATCGCACGGCTCTTTCCAGGTTAACCGGCATCCCTTTTTTGAGTTGATGCAAGGTAGTCCTGGCAACGGTTTCGGGCATTACATCAGCAGTAAAACAATCTTTATTGTAGTGTGTTACGGTCAGACAAACCCCATTAACTGCGATACTGTCTCCCAGCTTGACACCATCCAATACCAGCGTGGCCTTGACCTCCAATAAAAAAGAATTGCTTCCTTTGTTTAAATTTTTAATAGTTCCCAGTTCCTCTATAATTCCAGTAAATATAACAATCACCACCTAAACACTTTAACTGCGCAACTTTATTCATAGATATCTGACTAAGATATGTATCCCACTATACATAAATCGTCAGCAAAGTTTTTTATCTCCGTTTTATTTATCAATATTGCCTGTTTCATGTATTCGATACCCTGACCGGCAATCGGAGATGGGGCATCTTCTCCGCCGATAATTTTAGGAGCAATAAACCAGTAAACTTTATCAATCAGATTATGCTCCAACATATTAGCATTTATCCTGGCTCCACCTTCCAGAAGCAAGCTGCATATTCCCATTGACCCTAATTGTTCAATAACTCTTTCTAAAGGTAAACAGGAAGCTTCTTCACCTATCTCAATAATTTCCAAACCCCCGGCTTTAAGAACCGCAGCTTTTTCTCTATCATGAGATCTTGAGGTAAACACAATAGTACGCTGTTCCGCGGCAGTATTAACTATCTTTGACTGCAAGGGCAAATCCAATTGCCCGTCAATAATAACCCGTACCGGATCTTTCTGGTCTGTGATATTTAAACGTGTATTTAGCTGGGGATCATCAGCCAGAACGGTTCCGATCCCAACCATTATGGCATCATAGCTGTTTCTCAATTGATGCACATAATATCTGGCTGCTTCCCCGGTAATCCACCTTGAGTCACCGGAAAAGGAGGCAATTTTGCCATCCAATGTCATGGCTACTTTCAGGCTCACAAAAGGCTTTTTACTCTGAATATATTTAAAAAATACCTCGTTTAATTTTATAGCCTCGGCCTCCAGAAGTCCTACCGCCGTTGCTATCCCGGCCTCTTTGAGCTTAGCCAGGCCTTTGCCGGATACCAGCGGATTGGGGTCTAAAACGGCTATTACCACCCGTCCTAAACCAGCCTTGACCAGAGCATCAGCACAAGGCGGAGTCCGTCCATAATGACTGCAGGGTTCCAGGGTAACATATATGGCTGCACCAGTTAAATCTTGCGCCCCCGCATCATTGATAGCATTAATTTCAGCATGCGGAGTACCTGCCTGCCGGTGATATCCCTCTCCAATTATCTTGCCATCTTTTACAATTACAGCTCCTACCAGCGGATTAGGACTGGTTCTCCCTCGAGCCATATCAGCCAGTTCCAGTGCTCTATACATATATTTTTTGTCTTCATCGTTAAACATTTTCTTTTCAACACCTTATCAACCAATAGTCCCAAGCTTTTTTGCAGCATCTATTGCAGTCAAGCTGCATCTGTTTAAGCATTTAGAAAAAACTGCGGAGTAGTTTCTTTCGCACCGCTGCAACGCGGCAGGGGATTAAAACCCGCCGCCTGTTTTTGTTAATAAGCCCCCCGCTTAAAGAAGCGGGGGACATCTTTTCGCCTCGTTATATCTGCGGGAAATCCTTAATAGTAACCTCAGGGTACACCTATACGGCAATCTATGATTGCATCATTAATCCCCGCCGCATGCCCGTAGAAAAGAGAGAATCATAGCCTGCCTGCTTACAAACCCAGTTAATCAAAAAAACCCGACTTAACATCGGGTCAAAAGTAGACAAAGACAATCAGGGTATGTAAATAGACACACCTGATTAATCCTTCTTCTTCCATCCAGACTATTACTGTCGGCCCCGGAGTTTCACCGAATCTGCCTCGTAAGGCTTGCGGGCTGTACCGCCGATAGGGAATTCCACCCATCCCCGAAGAAAGCTCTATTAAATTATTTTGTTAATATTAGCACTTGTATTGACGACGGTCAATAGAGCTCAATATCTTTTAAACTAAGCATGGCATTTTCAATACTGGCGGCTTTAAATAAATATGAGCCAGATACTAAAACATCACACCCAGCTTTGTAAACCAGTTGGGCAGTCTCAATGTTAATCCCTCCATCAACCTGCAGGTGTGCTGCCAAACCCCGTTCATTAATAATTTGGCGAACTGCAGCAATCTTGGGCAATACACCGGGGATAAAACTTTGACCGCCGAAGCCCGGATTAACACTCATTAACAATACCAGATCAAGGTCAGCTATTATATTTTCAAGTACGGTGATTGAAGTGGAGGGATTTATGGCTACCCCTGCACGTATTCCGGAATTCTTTATCATATGTACAACGCGGTGCAGGTGAGGACATGTTTCACTATGTACGGTCAATAGATCAGCTCCCGCCTCAGCAAAAGCCGGTATTAAGTTTTCGGGTTTTTCGATCATTAAATGCACATCAAGAAACAGCCTGGTTTCTTTGCGAATATCGGCTACTACCTGCGGACCTATGGTCAGATTAGGTACAAAATGTCCATCCATAACATCGACATGCAGCCAATCAGCCCCTGCATTTTCCACTCTCTTTATTTCTGCGGCAAGATGGGCAAAATCAGCAGATAGTATAGATGGGGCAATTAAAATCATTTATAACACCTCTCATTTGCCATGATTTCTTCCAACATGCTCAGATAGTTCTGATAGCGAAACTGAGCAATTATTCCTTGTTCTACCACTCGTTTGACTTCGCAATCATTTTCCTTAAAATGTAAACAATTACGAAAACGACAATTGGCTGAATATGGCGCGAAATCCGGAAAAGATTTGGTTAGTTCCGGGCTTTTAATTTTAGGCATGTCCAAAACACTAAACCCAGGGGTATCCGCTACCCAACCACCGGAATCCAATGGATGCAGTTCCACATGCCGGGTGGTATGTTTGCCTCGTCCTATTTTCCGGCTGACTTCTTGAGTTTTGGCCTGGGTTTCAGCAAAAAGAGTATTTAAAAGACTTGATTTCCCAACTCCTGATGGCCCTGCCAAAACAGCTATTTTACCTTTTATAGCCTCTTTAAGTATTTCGATTCCAGTACCCATAATTGCCGATGTGTTAATCAGTTTAATTCCTGCCTTGGGGTAATAATCCTGTATTAAAACTGATTTGGGATCAGCTTGAAGATCACATTTATTGAGGATAATGTAAGGTATAAGCTGATTGTAATAGGAAAAAAAAAGAAGTCTGTCCAACAGGGTCAAACTAGGCGAAGGCCGGGCACTGGACATTACTATTAATACGGTATTAACATTAGCTATTCTAGGACGGTACAATTCGTTATGGCGGGGTAAAACCTCTTCAAGAATACCTTTGCCGTCTTCCAGCGGCAAAATAACCACCCGGTCCCCGCTCAAGACTAAAGATTTAAGCTTTCCTCTTAATTTGCATTCGTATATATTTTGATGATCATCCTGAACATAGTAGAAGCCGCTGTACTTTTTCAGAATCAGTCCTTCTACTCTTTTTTTACTCATAATCTTCTCCCAGGATAAATTTTACTTCCTTACAACTTGAACGTCTTATATGGTTTGCTATTACCGTTAAGCAATATTTCAGCAACACCCGCACCGAAATAATTTACTGCAACATATACATTTTCAGAACCCCGATGATTTTCATTATAGACCTGGCGTTCTCCCTTGCTATCTCTCAACTTGATTTGAACTCTGTAGTATTCCATGTCTGAAGGCAATTTGAATTCAATATTCTTGGTCGCCGCCACTGGTCCAGGTCCTTTACTAATTGTCAGGTCTATAGTACTTTGTTGATCGACTAATACATCAGCTTGAACCCCCTGTGCCATAACCTGGTCAAGATAATACTCACTGCTGTCTTGATGCTTAACTTCCCCTAAAATCAAATTGTTTTCCCCTAATTTTTTGCTGGCCTCTTCCAAAGACAATCCCAATAAATTGGGCATAGCTATTTTTTCAGGAGTCTTGCCTTTACTTATCATCAGATTGACCCGGCTTCCCCTTTTTACCCGGCTTCCAGCTTCAGGTTTTTGGGATATAACGAAATTTTCAGCATATTTGTCATCAAATATTTTTTCAGTGCTTCCTATCACAAAGCCTTCATTACGAAGGTTTATTTCTGCATCCCCTGCTGTTAAACCTACAACCGAAGGAACTTTAAACAACTCTGAACCAGTGCTGATTTTTACCTTAATCTCTCGTCCTTCTTTTACTTTGAGCCCCTTAACCGGATCTTGATAAATTACTATATCTTTCCCATATTCATCACTGGCCTCCCGGGCAATTACAGTCATATCGAGATTATATTTTGATAGTTCGAGATCAGCTTCCTTGATGCTTAAACCAACAATATCCGGAACTGCAATCTCATCAGGAAAGAAGTTACTGCCTAAGGTATAAAACACCCCACCCAGCAATCCTAATATAGCGATTATTGCTAATACAATATTGGGGGAACGGAGCTTTCTTTTTCCTACTGTACTACCTTCATCATCAAGAGCAGGAATTACCATGGTTTTCCCACTTGCGTGTTTTCTGCTATAATTGACAAACTTGCTGCTGTGGATTTCTAAAAGAGCATCTCGCATTTGTTCGGCATTGGTAAATCGATTGACCGGATTTTTCTCCATTGCTTTTAATATTATGTTTTGTAATGAATCCGGAATTTGGGTATTAATACTTTTTGGTTCTGCCGGTTTATCATGAATATGCTTTAACGCTACGGTAATCGGACTTTCTGCATCAAATGGCATTTGGGCTGTAACCATTTCATATAAAACGCAACCTAATGAATAGATATCGGTTGCCGGACTTATTGCTTCTCCCTTTGCCTGCTCAGGTGCAATATAGTGAACTGACCCGACAATGTCTCCGCCAAAGGTAATAGTTTTTTTGCTTATTGCCTGGGCTATGCCAAAGTCAGCTACTTTCACCATTCCGTCGCGAGTAATAAGAATATTATAAGGTTTGATGTCACGATGAATTATTCCTTTTGTATGTGCATGATGAATACCATCACAGATCATAATGGCAATATCGATAGCCTTTTCCAGCCCGAGAGGTGCTTCCTCCTCGATCAATTCCTTAAGAGTCTTGCCTTCCACGTACTCCATTACAATATAGTAAATATCATCCTGCTGCCCAACATCAAAAATGTTTACGATATTGGGGTGTGATAATTGAGCGGCAGCTAAAGCTTCCGTATTGAACTTTCCCACAAAACCTGCATCATTTAGCAATTCATCTTTTAAAATTTTTACGGCCACCATGCGATCCAATGTTCGGCAATGCGCTTTATAAACCGAAGACATTCCACCTTCGCCTATTTTCTCAATTAACTCGTAGCGATCACCCAGAACGGTGCTTTTCAATATATAACCTCCTAATTAAAGCCAGGTAATAGACCGATGTATTTCCTGTCACTTTCTTAGAATTGCAACATTACAATGGTAATATTATCATATCCACCTCTATTCAGCGCTTGTCTGAGAAGAGTTCGGACAATCATATCAAGTTCAGTTTCTTTGGCTGCAAACTCCATGATTATACCCAATATTTCATTTTCATCCAGCATATCACTTAGTCCATCACTGCATATTAAAATTAAATCATCAGCTTCAAGCTGTTCTTCAAAAAAATCAATAACTACATTTTCCTCAACACCAAGTGCCCTGGTTAAAATATGATTATATGAACTGCTGCGCATTTCTTCAATGCTTAATAAACCTTCTTTAACCATTTGTTCGGCCAAGGTGTGATCTTTGGTAACTTTGCATATGCTTTTATTCCTGATAATATAAAGACTGCTATCCCCCACATTAGCAACCGTGAGCTTATCATTTTCCACCAAAGCTGCTGTAATAGTGGTACCCATCCCATCCCATTCGGGATTATCCTGGCTTCGCTTCCAAATAACCTCATTAGCTTTATGTATAATATCAAAAAGCTGGAATTGAGCTTCATTATTATTCTTTTCCCGGCTAATGGTGTCTATAGTATTTATAGCCATCTGAGAGGCTATATCGCCCCCCCTATGCCCGCCCATACCATCACAAACCACGAATAGACCTAAAGCCTGGTTAATTAAATAACTGTCTTCATTCTTTTTGCGATGTAAACCCAAATCGGAAATAGCAACTGCTTTCATAAATACACCTCAAAATAACAATAGCGTAAAAATAATTCTTGCTAGTACTTTGTAAAGTCTAAAAGTTTATTATATCCTCCGAGAAAAATTTTCGCAGGGGGAGGCGGAGGAGTGAGTAATACTGGACGTATTGCGATTGACGACAACGAAGCCCTGCGAAAATTTGGC
>JAQUBU010000079.1 GCA_028686565.1 Syntrophomonadaceae bacterium | reverse complement strand
GAGTTCAGCCATCCAGGTCTGTATTTGTTGTGAGTTGTAAGGTGATTGCTTTTTCATATAAGTATCTATGGCCTGCCGGTAAACACTGGCTGCACTGCCAACATAAAGAGGGCTTTTCATCCTTCCTTCAACCTTACAGGCATCAATCCCTATGCTTATTAAATCAGGGATATATTCCAACAGGCAGAGGTCTCTGGAATTCAGGATATAACTGCCCCGTTCATCTTCTTCAATGCTATAGAATTGACCGGGTCTTCTTTCTTCTACAAGAGCATAACGATAACGGCACGGATGAGCGCAGGCACCCCGGTTGCCGCTTCGTCCGGTCATATAGTGGGAAAGCAGACACCTTCCGGAATAAGATACACACATGGCACCATGCACAAATACTTCAACTTCAATGTCAACTCTGGCCTTGATTTCCGCTATTTCTTCCAGACTTAGTTCCCTGGCCAGAACTACCCTGCGGGCACCAAGATCGCGGCAAAAGGCAGCAGCTTCATAATTGCTGATATTAGCCTGGGTACTTATCGTAACCGGCAGGCTGGGTGCATATTTTTGGGCGGTTCGCAATACACCAAAGTCAGATATTATCAAGCCATCAACATGTATTCCGGCTATTTTCTCCAAATAGGGCGGCAGCTTGGCTATATCTTCGCTGCGAGCCAGTGTATTTACTGTAATATAAGCTTTTCTATTAAATTGATGCGCAAATTCTACCCCTGCCGCCATGTCCGCTTCATTAAAATTACCTGCATAAGCTCGCAGGCTGAATTCCTTGCCCCCCATATATACTGCATCAGCACCGTAGAGGATGGCGGTTTTTAGTTTTTCCAAATTACCTGCCGGCAGTACTAACTCAGGATATTTCATGTCCTGGCCTCCAAAATCAATTAATCAATTATAATACCGAATCTAATAACAGGATAAGGCTCGATCGGCAAGAGGTCACATATGACAAAGGCAGAATTATTTACTCAACTTTCGTCCTTGTCATTGCGAGCGCAGCGCGGCAATCTTCCCCTGTAATTGCGAGCGCAGCGTGGCAATCTAAAATGACTTGGCGATGGATGGATTGCTTCGCTGCACTCGCAATGACATATAAGATAGCTCGCGATGTTCGTCAATATGGATTTTAAACAGTTTATTTCATTGCTTTTCAGTCTATTCTTTTGGTCAGAAAGTTGAGTTATTTATTGCTGTATTTTCTTTGCGCTTGCAGATGTTCCGCATATGTCTTGGAGAAATAATGACTGCCATCACCTTTATAGACATAATAATAATAGTCATGCTGGCTGGGCTTAAGTGCGGCAGCAATAGCTGCCTGGCCTGGACAGGCTATGGGGCCGGGAGGCAAACCAGTATATTTATAGGTATTATAGGGAGAATCAATCTCCAGATCCCGATAAGTTACATCTTCCTTATGCTCCTGCAAAGCATATAGAATAGTGGCATCAATCTGCAAAAGCATTCCATCATCCAAGCGATTCTTTATTACACCTGATATTAGCGGCCGTTCCTTATCTACCCGCGCTTCTTTCTCAATTAATGAAGCCATAACTATTGTTTCATATATACCCCGACCCTGGGATTTTGCTTCCAGGGCAAATTGTTTGGTCCATACTTGCTCAAAATTACTCAGCATAAAATCAATAATCTGCTCTATTTTACAGTCTTCTGAGATTGAATAAGTATCGGGAAAAAGGAAACCTTCAAGTGAATAATTTTGAGGAGGAATTTCTTTGCAAAAAGAATAATCATATTCCTTTTGCACTGCCAGTTCCCAATCTGCTGCAGAACATATATTTTTATTTACCAGCAGTTCTTTAATTTGCTGTACGGTATACCCTTCCGGTATGGTAAAAGATATATTTACAACTCTGCCCATTGCTATATTACTGGCAATAAGACCTAATGGCTGACTGCGGCTCAAACGGTAATGACCTGCCATTAAGCGGCTATCATAATCCTCCTTTTTACAATAGCTTAAGAAGGCTGCCTCACTGTGTATAAGATCATGTTTTTTGAGCAGTTCAGCAATTTGACTGGCTGTGCTTTGAGGAGGAATAGTTATATCCATATAACTGCTATCATTAGGATCTACCGGAGCATATTGCCCACTAATAAAACGCCATGTAAATAAGCCCATTGCAAGAAAAAAAACTGAGGCCAGTACAACCATTACAATTCTAGATTTTTCACTTTTCAAGCTGATTTTACTCATCTCACTTCACGATTTCCAATCCTTCTTTAATTTATGTCTGTACTACCGGCGGTATTTGCTCCGGTGGTATAGTTTCGTGAGGCAGTGGTTCAGTCTCAGTGGGCGGTGTATCTACAGGTTCTTCTTGCCCTTCCTCAATAGGTGGTATTTCTTCAGCCTCAGGCGCATCGAGATCCGGCCCCGCCAGTATCAATTTATCCAAAGGTTTATAATAGTCAGTAGCGAGCAGTTCTCTTTTTATTATCTTGCCCTCATGATCAAGGTAACTGCGATATGATCTGGCAACATAACCAGGAAACCCAACATGATCGATTTTTTCCTCTCCGGGTTGAAGACTGCTGTCTAACTGCCGGCTTTCCTTAAAAGCTATGGTCTGGTCAATAAAGGTACTTAATTCAACCCGCTTTTTTTCTGCCAGATTACCATATATATTTATCCTGAGACTGCCTCCTCGTGCTAAAGCACGAATATATATGGGGTAACTGGTATTGTTTTTGAAACGAAAATCCTGTATTTCATATACTACTGTAGCATCCCTTCCTACTGGTACATATGCTACGGTTAAAGCATGGTTATGCCGTTCAATTATTTGCAAACCTGCCAGTAATACTGCGTTGTACAGGGTTGAAGAAACCTGGCAGATACCCCCGCCCAACCCGGGCTCAAACTTACCGTCTACTATAACCAGGGCATCACGATAACCAGTTTCCGATACGCGCTTTCCGACTTGCTCGTTAAATGACCAAACTTTGCCAGGGCTAATCATACAACCATTAAGACTCGATGCAGCTAGATAAAGGTTGTGTGATCTATTAATATCTCCGGCATTAAACCAAGTTGAAAAAGCAGCGAGTTCACCCATATCTTTTAAAACATCTTCTTGTATTTGCGGATTAACTGCAGTCATCACTATCGGTATTTTTAATGACTCAAAGCTTTCAGCATGCTGCGGAAGTCCGCTGAATGTTTTGGCTTCATCCACTCTGCTTCCCGATTTTGATGGTAAAACAATCAAACCTTTTTCCAGATCTACTTCCAAACGAGCATTAACGGCTTCAACACCCAGAGCTTTATTCCATTCATCAAGAAGTTCGGAAAGAATATTTTGATCATATTGAACTTTTGCCGAATAGTTTATGCTTTCCGCGCCATCCATATTAGATACTTTGGATAATAAGCTTCGCTTTTTCTCCTGCTTCTCGGCATCGATAAGCAAATGTTTGATATCGATCTCACTGCATAAATATCCTAGATTGGTATTATATATATAATCCTCATTGTAAAAGCTAATAGGCGCATTATAAGCCTGTTCAATATGTTTTTGAATAATTTCGGCAGCTTCATCCTTACTGTAACCTGTAACAGTAACTGATGCAATTTTGACCCCGGGCAAAAAGCGGTCCGCCTTGTAAAATATCTGGTAAAAATACAGGTAAAATGCCAGCCCTATCCCTATTAGCAAAACCACAGTAAACAATAATGCTGACTTGAACCTCTCACTAGCCAATACCCAACCCCCAATAATTGATTTAACCAATATGATTATGCAATTAATACAAAAGCTCCCTGGAGATTCTTTCACTCTATATTTACTGTTTTATATTTCCAACTATTCTATAATACAATATCTGTGTGCAAAAAAAAATAGAAAAACCCGGTTTACGCCAAGCCTCAGCACAGCGAATTATGAGCTTCCCAATCTATCGACCTTGATCTTACTCTATGAGATCGTAAGGTCCAGGCTATTTTTGTCGGCCATCGCTGAATTTGCAGGATTTGATTTTCAACTTTCCTTATCCTACAAAAAATGAAGCCTGACGGCTTCATTTTTATACAGTTCTATCTATAGGTCTTCACTGTCGACTAGTTCCTGCCAAGCATCCGCGACCATTTCCCACTCCTCATCATCTTCTATGTCACTAAGGAATTCGGTGCCTTCTTCATCCAGCACAACCTTAAGAATAACTACTTCAGCATCATAATCTTCGTCATCTTCATTTACATCCACATCCATGGGTACCAAAACGCGGTACTTTTCATCCTCAATCTCTAATTCGGCCAGCAGTTCAAATTGATGTTCGGTTCCTTCTTCGTCAACTAAAACTAGTACGGGAAACTCCTCATCAAAAATTTCTTCCTCAGTCATAAATACACCTCTTTCTCCAGACTACAGATATTCTATTATTTCCCACCTGGCTTGTCAAATATGTGAATCATTAAGTGATAATCATTTTAATATGCTATCAAGATAGCCCTGCAGAATATATGCAGCCGCCAGTTTATCAATTATATGTTTTCGTTTATGGCGCGAAATATCAGCTTCCAGCAATACTCTTTCTGCACTTCGGGTTGTTAGCCGTTCATCCCAAAATTCGATTGCAAGAATTGTATGCTTACCTAATTCTTTTGCGAACTCCTCTATTTCTAAAGCCTTGGGCCCGATTGTTCCGTTCATATTGCGTGGATAACCTACTATAATCTTTTCCACTTCAAGTTCCTTGCAAAGCTGTATCAGATACTTAAAATCTCCGGCATTATGCTTCCGATACAAAACGGAATGACTTTGTGCTGTCCAACCCATAGGATCGCTTACGGCAATGCCTATTCTTTTCTCCCCTACGTCAAGACCCATTATTCTCATATAAATGTTTAAGTCCTACTTTCTATTAAAAAACTGCGCCTCGTTATAACCAGCCTCCTGATTGTTAATATTAAGATGCCCGCTTCTCGTTATAACCAGTGCGTTCATGTTTATTTCTGCAGATAGCTTTTAAGTAAAACCTCCATTATTTCATCTCTATCAACCTTGCAGATAACCTGCCGTGCTTCGTTATGACTGGTTATGTAGGCTGGTTCACCTGATATCATGAAACCGACTAATTGATTGATGGGATTATAGCCTTTTTCCTCCAGAGCTTGATAGACCGTCTCAAGGATGGAACGAATTTTTTCTTCGTTATCCTTTTCCAGTTTAAAACTCACTGTTGTGCCTGGCACTTGAGGCATATGCTAGCACCTCCTCTCTACCAGGATTTCTACACTAGCCGGGGAATATCCTGCGTCTATGCAAGGGTTTTTTCCAGCATATTTCTAGCTTCTTCCAAAGCCTCGCCCAGCTTGGAAACGTCCTTGGCTCCAGCTTGTGCCATATCCGGTCTTCCGCCGCCGCCTCCTCCAGCTATCTGAGCTGCAGCATTTACCAGTTTGCCAGCATTTAAGCCTCTGGCTACCAGATCTTTACTTATAAAACAAGCTAGTGAAACCTTGTTTTCCCCGGTAATTGAAGCCAGCAGGACAACCCCGCTGCCTAGTTTATCCCGCAGCATTTCAGCATTCTGCCTTAAGACCCCAGGGTCTTCGATCTCAACTGCAGCAATTAAGACCTGAGCGTCTTTATAAGAATAAGCCTGGCTAATCAAGTCTTCGCTGGAAACCTTTGAAACGCGGGCTTTTAAATTATCTAGTTCCTTTTCCTTTTCTTTTAGGCTGCGGTTTAGAATTTCAATTTTCATACTAATTTCCAGCGGCGTAGTCCGCAAAGCAAAAGCGGCCTGTTTTAATTCGTTCTCCAACTGATAAAAATACTCCCAGGCCTGTCTGCCGGTAACAGCTTCAATTCTCCTCAAACCGGATCCGACACTGCCTTCACTAAGGATTTTAAACAAACCAATTTGCCCGGTATTTTGTACATGGGTTCCGCCACATAACTCCATGCTAAAATCTTCAACTTTTACAATCCTTACTTCTTCGCCATATTTTTCACCGAACAGGGCTGTTGCTCCAATCTCTCGGGCTTCTTCCAGTCCTGTAACTATCGTGCCTACTTGATACATTTTCCAAATCGCCTGATTCACTATCTGTTCAACCCGGGACAGTTCTTCATCACTGACGGCAGATAAGTGAGAAAAGTCAAAGCGCAAACGATTTGGCCCCACTAATGAGCCTTTTTGCTGGGCATGTTCCCCCAGAACCTCGCGTAAAGCTTTATGCAAAAGGTGGGTTGCGGTATGATTTCTAGCCGTATCCAAGCGTGTATTCGTTTCAACCGCCAAGTCCACTTTATCTTTAATCCTCAGCTTGCCTTTTACTATTCCTTTATGTACAACCCAGGCAGCTAGTTTTTTTACCTCTTGAACCTCCATGGTTCCCTGATCGGTTTTGATTGTTCCGGCATCAGCCAATTGCCCGCCGCTTTCGGCATAAAAAGGTGTATTGGCAGTTATCAGCAAAACATCTTCCTCATCTGCTGCCTCATCAAGTAAGGCGCCATTCTTGATCAGAGCCAGTATCTGTGAAGTATCGGCAGTCTTATCGTATCCAGTAAAAACAGTATTTTTAAAACCTGAAAGCAAGTCTGACAAAAGACGATCCTGAGCAAAGAAATCTTCACCCTTATTGGCCTGCCGGGCACGTTGCCGCTGTTCTTCCATGCAGCGGCTGAAAGTTTCTTTATCAACTGTAAATCGGTTTTCCTCAGCCATATCTTCAGTTAAATCCAATGGGAAACCATAGGTATCATAAAGCATAAAAGCTGCTTCACCAGGTATTATATTTTTACCTTCAACTCTCGCATCTTTAATGATTTCTTCCACTTTTTTGATACCTTCGTTAAGAGTAAGCAGAAAGCGTTCTTCCTCCATTTTTATTACTTCTTTGATAAACTCCCGTTTTTCCTCCAATTCAGGATAGGCTTGTTTCATTAAATCACTAACCACATCAACACTCTTGAAAAGGAAGGCCTTATCTACACCCAATAGACGGCCAAATCTCAAAGCCCGGCGCAATATCCGGCGCAATACATAACCACGCCCTTCATTACTGGGCAATACTCCATCTGCAATCAGAAAGGTACAAGCCCGGCTGTGGTCAGCTATTACCCGGAAAGGAAAACCAGCTTCGCCCCGGTCATATTGAATTCCAGTCAGGTCTTCAATTTGCTTTATTATAGGAATAAACAAGTCGGTATCAAAATTGCTTGTTACTTCCTGTAATATTGATGTCAGGCGCTCCAATCCCATTCCGGTATCTATACTGGGACGCGGTAAAGGTGTCATTACCCCCTGTTCATCCCTGTTAAACTGCATAAAAACAAGGTTCCATATCTCCAGCCAGCGGGAACAATCGCAAATACCTATGCCACATTCCGGATGACCGCAGGAATACTGAACACCCCGATCATAAAGAATCTCACTGCACGGTCCGCATGGACCGGTATCACCCATACTCCAGAAATTATCTTTCTCCCCCAGCCGCACAATGCGCCCGGCATCAATGCCTGTGATTTCTTGCCACAAATCAGAAGCCTCATCATCATCCTGGAATACAGTTATCCAAAGGTTTTCCTTCGGTAGTTTTACTACCACGGTTAGAAATTCCCAGGCATATTTGATTGCATCAGGTTTGAAGTAATCACCAAAAGAAAAATTGCCCAGCATTTCAAAAAAAGTATGATGTCTTGGAGTTCTGCCTACGGTATCCAGATCATTATGTTTGCCCCCGGCACGTACACATTTTTGCGAGGTAGTAGCACGTACATAATTTCGTTTGTCAATTCCCAGAAAAACATCCTTAAACTGGTTCATCCCTGCATTAGTAAACAACAGGGTAGGATCATTCACCGGCACTAAAGAAGAACTTTCTACTACACTATGTCCATTATCCTTAAAAAAATCTAAAAAAGTTTTACGAATCTCACTACTGCTCCACACAGGCTTGCCTCCTCTTTCCCGAAAAGTTCATTAATCTATTTTCTTTTAGAATAAAGGCTTTGTCAACTTATTGCTTACGCTCTACCAGCTTAAGATAGCCCCATCTTACTATTACCTTAAGAGTGGCAAGAATCGGAACTGCAAACAGCATTCCCCATATCCCCAGGAGCTTCCCCCCCGACAGCAATGCAAAGACGAGCATAAGAGGGTGAATCCCCAGCTTACTGCTCATAATTCGCGGGGTAATAATATTGCTTTCGACTTGCTGAATAATTAAAACGGCAGCAGCCATATACATTGCCAATCGAAAAGATTCCCCCATGGCTGCCATAACTGCCGGTATAGCTCCTAAAAAAGCACCGAAATATGGTATCAGATCAGCAATCCCGCCCAATAGACCCAATAAAAGAGGAAACCTTACCCCTAGTAAAAATGCCGCTATTCCAATCATCGAGCCTACAAATGTGGCAACCATAAGATGCCCTTTGAGAAATTCTATCAATACAATGTCTATCTGTGTAGCCAGAATGGTTACCTGTCGGCGGGCTCTGGGTGAAAGAAGGTTAAGAAAGCTTTCTTTGATTTTCTCCCAATCATTCATTATGTAAAAGGCTAATATCGGAGAGAAAACCAAGGCTAGAATTTTGCCTAGAAAATCGTAAAAACCGCCTATAAAGCTGTTTAGTGCATTGTAAATACTGGCTCTTCCCTGGTTGATGCTATCGCTTAAACCTGTCTTTAACTCTGCAGGCATTTTCATATGATCAAGATAACCAACCATCTGTTCAAGCTCCTGGGCATAACCCGGCAGCAGACGGGCCATTTCACTTAATTCTCTGATCATACCAGGCAATAGCAAAAAAAGCAAAAGGCCAATTGCCGCCAAAAGAATAAGATAAAGAATTAATATGGCCCAGACTCCTTTTACGCCTTTTTT
>JAQUBU010000078.1 GCA_028686565.1 Syntrophomonadaceae bacterium | reverse complement strand
TGGGCAGTATTGGTTCCCCTGATTGGTCCGCTATTGCCTCCCGCTGATACAGTCAACAGGTTGGCTCCCATACTGGAAATCCTTTCGGTGATTCCCGATGCTGTTCCCTGGCTAAGTGCTACCATGGTAATTACAGCCCCAACTCCAATTATCACTCCCAGCATGGTGAGGAAGGAACGCATCTTATTGACCAGCAGGCTTCGCCAAGCCATTTGCAATGTTGAAAGTAAATCCATGTTAATTCCACCTTATCTTTTATTATCCAGCCTTAACCTGGGTTTGTATTGGATTTGCCACCTTCTCCCGGCTGATTATCTGTCCGTCACTGAGACGAATAATTTTCTGACAGTAAAGAGCAATTTCCGGTTCATGGGTAACAATTGCCACCGACAAGCCCTGTTCGCGATGCAACCTTTGCAGCAAGGACATTATTTCTTCACTGGTTTTGGTATCCAAAGCCCCGGTTGGTTCGTCCGCCAGCAATAATCCGGGCCGGTTGACCAGCGATCTTGCTATTGCAACCCGCTGCTGCTGTCCCCCTGACAACTGCCGGGGCAAGTGATGTTCGCGGCCCTCAAGTCCAACCAGGCTCAACATTTGCCGTCCTCGTTTTTCTCTTTCCTTGGAATTTACCCCCGCATAAATCAAAGGCAAACATACATTTTCCAATGCACTGGCTCTGCCTAAAAGATTAAAATTCTGAAATACAAAGCCAATTAAAACATTGCGAAAATAAGCCAGCTGATCTTTATCCAAAGTCATTACATCTTGACCAGCAAAAATATAACTTCCCGTATCAGGCTTATCCAAACAGCCCAAAAGATTCATCAAAGTAGACTTGCCGGAGCCTGACGGCCCCATTATAGCCAGCATTTCGCCGCTGCCAACGCTTAATGATATGGAGCGCAGGGCATAAACCGGTTCCCCGGCTCCATAATAGGTTTTACTTATATCATTTAAGTCAATTAGGTTCTCAGACATAATCAATCCTCCTATATCCGCTATCTATCTAAAAACCACCGGGAGGAGGTCCCCCCATATTCCCGCCGCCCTGAGTACGATTGGTAGTTGATCTGGTGTTGGTGTTGGTGGAAGTGGGAGCTTTAGCAGTACTCTCGGCCTGACTGGAACCTACAATAACTTGATTACCATCTTCAAGACCTTTGATAACTTCATATTTCGAGCCATCGCTTAACCCTAGAACCACTGTCTTGACCACTGGTTGATTGTTCTGCAGCACAACCACCATACCTGGTTTGCCACTTGCCTGAGCATTTTTTGCAGCTTGATCTGATGAAGCTTTTGAGGCATCGGGTTTAGTTCGGGTGCCGGAAATCTGTGGTTTGTTTTGATTATTATTTACAGGATTATTTTTAAGATAAGTCTGGGCATAGCTGACCGCCATCATCGGTACAGTTAAAACATCAGTCTGGCGTGCAATAATAATATTGGCAGATACTGACATACCCGAGAAAAGCTTATGCTCTGGGTCGATACAGGAAATAAGTACCGGGTAATATTGAACATTGCTTACCGTTTGGGCTTGAGGTGTAATTCTTAACACTTTTCCTTTAAAAACCAGGTCACTGTAGCTGCTGCTGGTAAATTCAACATCCTGACCCACCTTTATTTTGCCGATATCAGCCTCATTGACCAGCGCACTCAATTGCAAGTCTTCACTCATGACCGTAAGCAGAGTACTGCTGTTGCTGTTAATTCCATTAATCTGCCTCACTTGCCCATTTACCGCCCCTATTAATCCGTCAAAGGGGGCTGCCAGTGTAGCCCCGTCCAAATCAGACTGGGCTTGCTCAACTTTGGTCTGATCATTGAGCAGTTTGGATTGCGCTGCCGCAATCTCCCACTCGCTCTTGCTCACATTATCTTTCGCTGTCTCCAGTTCCGTTTCAGATATTACGCCAGCTTCAAATAACCTTTGCTGTTGTTCCAGTGTCTTTAAATTGTTCTTGTAGTTTAGATTGGCTGTTTTTATACTGATCTGGTCCTGTTCTACTGTTCTTATAGCCTGCTGCACTGCAGAGTTCAAGGTTGTTGCATCCTGCTGGGCAAGAATCTGCCCTTTTTTAACATGATCCCCGGGCTGAACATTCAAGGCTGTAATGGTCTCGTCGTTTTTAAAGCCCATTGCCGACTCTTTTATAGAGCTTAAAGTTCCGGTAGCTTCTATAGCGTCAGTTATCGTACTTTTGGCAACACTCATAGTAAGATAACCGCCATCATTGCTGCTCCTCAGATGACTGTACAAGCCATATCCCCCAGTAATAAGCAAGAGTATAATCACCAGCAGCCCGAGCAGTTTCTGCTTTTTCGATAATCCTTTAATACTGTTTTTCATTACGGCTTTTTGAATCTTCTCTTTATCCAAATGACTTAAACCGGACTTGTTTTCTGCATTCTCGTTCTCAATTTGCATGTTGTTATTTTCCTCCATAAATAAACATCACTCCAAACACTTTTCTACACTACTTCTTGCTTTTGTGTATGACCTTCTGCTTATCGTGCTGCATATATTATCCAGAACCAAACTGAAACCGTGCTGAATGAAAGCTGAATTTTTATAGAATATGATATTCTTCCTATTTGCCACAGCACCAGGCTTGCGTTTTTGTAGATAAATTTGCCGATTAATGCCGAAAGCTCGTTAAAATCATGGTATAGTAAATCATGGAAGGTCCACATAAAGGGTGGTTTGATATAATGAAGAAAGCCCGGGACTTGGGTTCAATGATAACTATTAAAGAGTTGATATCCAGCACTTATATGAGGGCAGCACTTATACCGATACTTACCATAGAAGTTGTTCTGCTATTGCTCTATTTTGGTGTCAACTGGTACATATCTATCCAAAACCAAAATACTTTAATATCGGAAGTCAAACAAAATGTGGTTCCACTGACTGAGCAAGCTGCCGGGAACCTTAACCAGCAATTGCAGGAAATATCCAATTCAATGTCTTTGGTACAAACTGAGAATACCCGTTATTTTGCTGATCCGGCCTGCTTTGTGCTCCCGGGACCTGAACCTGATTTTGCCTATGCTCCTAACCTTACATTTTATAAGACCAATAATGAAGGCAGCAGTGTTATCTACTCCAACACTACCAAGATAGGCCCGGCTGAAATGGCTAAAGCCAAAGGCACTGAAGCCTTTGATCCCCTTTTTAAAGCAGTTTTTAATACTACCCCTAATGTAGTGGCCATTTATTTCAATTCATTTGACAATATGAACCGGCTCTACCCCTATATTGAGAATGTTTACGACCAGTACCCTCCGGATTTATGCATGAAAGATTATAATTTTTACTATTTAGCTGACCCAGAGCACAACCCCGGCCGAGAGCCCGTTTGGACTGGCGCTTATCTTGATCCGGCAGGCAACGGTTGGATGTTATCTTGTGTAGCACCTATTTATCGCGGGCAATTTCTGGAAGGTGTATCCGGTATCGACATAACCCTGGATACTCTGATTAAAAACATTCTGAACAAAGAACTTCCATGGGAGGCCAGTTCTTTTTTGATCGACGAGCAGGGTGTTATCCTGGCTATGCCTGAACGGGTAGAAAATGTTCTGGGGCTGAAGGAATTAAAAAATCATATATACAGTTCGGCAATCAGTAACGAAGTTATGAAACCAGAGCAATATAACCTTTTAAAAAACCGGGATACTGACCTGGCCCAAGAGTTTTCTAATATAATTAAAAGCAAACAGGCTGTTCATGATATTAGCATTAAAGGTCAGCCTTATATGCTGATAAAGTCAACCGTGGCAGAAACTGGCTGGCACTACATGGTATTGGTAGATCGCAATATTGTTTTTAAGCCCATATACGAACTGGAAAAACTGTCCCGGGAAATAGGCTTTGCTGCCATTAGTTTAATGCTGGTATTTTATTTCTTTTTCTTTTTTATGCTGGCGCGCAATTCAGCACAACTGGCTGCCAAGATTTCGGCTCCTATTGAGGAACTGGCCTTGGCTACAACAGAAATTGGGAGTGTAGAAACCTTGTCCATGACAGGCAACTCCCAAATAGCTGAGTTAGAGTACCTTAGAAATAATTTTGACCATATGAACAGCGAGCTTAATGTTCGTACCCAAGCCATTATATTGCAGAAACAAGCCGAGGAAGAAAATCAAGCTAAAAGTCTTTTTTTAGCGCGTATGAGCCATGAAATCCGTACTCCTATGAATGCCATTATCGGTTTGGCATATCTGGCACTAAAAACCAATCCCCCGGCAAAATATGCTGACTATATGCAAAAGATAAAGGATGCTGCCGATAATCTGCTGGGAATTATAAATGACATTCTTGATTTTTCAAAAGCTGAGGCCAACAAGATTTCTCTTGAGAAACTGCCTTTTAACCTGGAAGATCTCTTTGACTCAATTTGCAATCTCATTGTAATGAAAGCAGAAGAAAAAAATCTGGAATTAATCACTCTCATTGATCCCGAAATTCCCCTCGATCTTATGGGAGATTCCTTAAGATTAAGGCAAGTACTTACTAACCTGGCCAGCAATGCAGTCAAATTTACTGAATCGGGCGAAGTGCTGATTAAAGTTGAACTAATAAACAAACGGGAAAATCATGTTGACCTGCGTTTTATAGTAAAAGATACGGGCATTGGGCTCTCCCCTGATCAGATCAACAATTTGTTTAAATCTTTTACTCAAGCTGATGAGAGTACTACACGTAAATTCGGTGGCACTGGCCTTGGTCTGGCTATATGCAAGCACCTGGTAGAACTTCTGGGCGGTCAGATTTGGGTTGAAAGTATTCCCGGCAAGGGAAGCAGTTTCATATTTACAAGCAGTTTCGAAATTGCTGAAGAAAGAGATATTAATCACCAAAGCAACTTGGTGGACATACGCGGATTAACGATGTTAATAGTTGATGATAATGATACTGCTCGCGACGTTCTTGCCCAAATGGGACGTTCACTCAATATGGAGGTTGTAACAGCCTCTTCCGGTGAAGAAGCCCTGCGTATTATTAAAGCTGACTACGCTAAGAACTATTTATACGATCTGGTGCTTATGGATTGGAAAATGCCTGGATTAAATGGGATCGAGACATCTAATGCTATTAAAAACCAAAAATGTTTATCGGCGCTTCCTGCTATTTTAATGGTAACTGCATTTGATATCGAGGATATCCAAAGAGATGAAAGAATATCCGCTATTGATGGATTATTAACCAAGCCAGTTAAACAATCAGTGCTTTTTGATGCTATCATGAAAATACTCAGCAAGGAAAAAGGCAACATGAAATTCGGCCAGGAATCTCTAAATGCAGAGGCTTTTGACAGGCTGCCTTCTATAGCTGGTGCGCGAGTACTTTTGGTGGAAGATAATATAATCAACCAACAGGTAGCAAATGAACTGTTATCCCAAATGGGTTTAAATGTAACTATAGCCAATAATGGTATTGAGGCAATTAATGCGGTGGCCGGCCAGTCCTTCGATCTGGTGCTTATGGATATTAACATGCCGGAATTAGATGGAATTGAAACCAGCCGAAAAATCAAAAGTCAAAGTAAATATGCCAATCTGCCTATTGTTGCCATGACTGCCAATGCCATAGCCGGGGATAGAGAAAAAAGTCTGGCAGCCGGCATGGTTGACCATATCACCAAACCTATTGACCCAAGTATCTTAACATACACAGTGCTCAAATGGATTGAACCCAAAAGCTCATTGCATAAGCAATTATTTCTAAAACCTTTAATCGCAGAAACTAAATTCAGCTTACTCAAATCAATAAAAACTGCTCAAGGATTAATAAATGTAGGTGGTAACAGCCAATTATATGAAAATATCCTGCAGTCTTTCCTCAGCGATAATAAAAATATGGCTACAGATGTTTACGATTATATTAAAACCAACAACTATAAAAGTGCTTTCATAGTTGTACATACTGTTAAAGGAGTTGCCGGCAACATAGGTGCCACTTCACTTTACAACGCTTCTTCACGACTGGAAGAAGCCATAATTAATGAGTCATACGATAGCGCTGAAGATTTATACCTCCCTTTTCGAGATGCCTTTAATGAGGTGATTTTAGAATTAGAGGCTTTCTTTGCGTTTTCCAGTTCACCCGTTCCAATAACCAGCAATACTTTCAATAAAGTCAAAGCCCGGCAGCTAATAGAAAAACTCCGTCCCCTTTTAAAGGAAGCAAACGCCGAAGCGGGAGATTTTGTAAATGAAATTCAACAAATACTGTTATTGCCCCAGACGCTTGTCCTGACTGAGGAATTAATTAGGCAGATACTTAATTTGGATTTTAACGAAGCGGTTGAAACCCTGGATAAAATATCAGTTCAGTTGAAAATCAAGCATGTTTGATGTGCTGTAAAAAAACAGCAGTTTCTTTCGTACCGCTGCAACGAGTTGGGAGATTTTAGCACCATAAGAAACTGCGCAGTAGTTTCAATATACTGCTGCAAGAGGCAGTACCTCGTTATAACCCGCCGCCGGTTTTGTTAATAGGAACCCGACCGCTTAAAGAAGCAGGGAACATATTTTTACCTCGTTATAGATATAAATTTAAGGGGGAGGATAAATGATAGAGGAACAAAAAGCAAGTATCCTTATCGTTGATGATGAACTCAGCAATCTTAATGTTCTGGCAGAAATTTTGAAAAACAAATATAAAATTATACTATCCAAAAACGGCAAACAGGCTTTGGAATTGGCTATAAAACAGCCTCCCGACCTGGTCTTGCTGGATATTATTATTCCCGATATGAATGGTTATGAAATACTTTATGCTTTCAAAAATAATAATCTGTTAAAAGATATCCCAGTAATATTCATAACTGCTTTAAGTAATGATGCAGACGAAGAAAAAGGTCTATTGCTGGGGGCTGTCGATTACATATCCAAACCTTTTACGCCCTCAATTGTTAAAGCCCGGGTCAATAATCATATGAAAATTGTAAGACAGCGGAAATTAATAGAAAGCATTGCCATGTTGGATAGTTTAACGGAAATCCCCAACCGCCGTAATTACAATAGCAGAATTGAGATGGAATGGAACCGTGCTGTCCGGGAAAAGACGGTTTTGTCTCTATTGATTATAGATATTGATTGTTTTAAAGGCCTAAACGACCAGTATGGTCACAGTAAAGGTGACGAAGCATTAAAAATGGTGGCTCATACCATCTTTAATATGATAAATAGGCCGGCTGATTTTGCAGCCCGGATCGGAGGCGAGGAATTTGCAGTATTGTTGCCTAATACCCCGGCAGAAGGTGCCCGGCAAAAAGCTGAGTTAATTCGTGCTGCAATTCAATCACTGGGAATTTCGCATCATTATTCTCCAGTTTGTTCGGTACTAACTGTCAGCATAGGAGGGACAAGCTGTTGGCCAAATAATGAAAATCATTTAGAAGACTTTATTAACGCAGCAGATAAGCTGATGTATAAAGCCAAGAAAGAGGGCCGTAATAAAGTTGTATGGGGATAAAAACAAAACCTTTCTCGTCATTCTATCTATATTTTCATTTTCATAAGAAGAAAATTCAATCTGGTGGAAATACTAATTAACAAACTTTGATATTGACAGGTGATAATTTGATAATCAATTTTGGTTATGTAGCCATGTCTGCTTTACTGCAGAATTGTTCACCATCCAAGACAATTACCGTGAAGAACTTATCAAAAGTCGAAGCTGCTGATGCACGTTTGTTTCGTTTAAATGACCTGGCTAAAAACAATTTGCAAAATACCAGGCGGTTATTCCTGCATAATACAGCTTATGATATTAAGGTCTTTCGCCTTACTTCGAAATTAATACCCTTAGCCACTCACCCCATCAGTTGCAATTGGAATTGGCCAAAGGAACTTGCTGCCGATTTGAAAAGTATAGGTGATTATGCAAAAACTCATAATTTTCGCATTAGTGCCCACCCTGATCATTTTACTCTGCTTAATTCCCCAAAAGAAACGGTTATCGAAGCTGCTCTATTAGACCTCGAATATCACAACCAAATTTTTTTGTCCATGGGGCTCGATTCTAGCGCTAAACTTGTTTTACATGTGGGAGGATGCTATAAAAGCAAAGATGAGTCGATAGATAGATTTATTAATAACTTTAAAAAGCTCCCCTCTCCAATAAAGAATAGAATAATTTTGGAAAATGATGATAAAGTATATACCGTCAAAGATGTATTAAAAATTTGCCAATCACAAAAAATTCCTATGGTGCTCGATATTCACCATCACTACTGTAACAATATTGATGATGATATAGCAGATTATCTGTCCGCAGTGTTTGAAACCTGGGTAAACGAATCCAGTCCCCCTAAAATTCACCTGTCCAGCCCTAAAGATCCGAAGAGTATTCGAAGCCATGCTGACAACATTAATTTAACCTTTTTCGTTGAATTTTTAAAAAAAGCTAAAAGACTGAATTCCGATTTCGATGTAATGATCGAAGCCAAAAATAAAGATGCCGCATTGTTGAAATTGCTAAAAGAATTAAAAGAAGTACCAGGAGTATCATTTATTAATCAAGCAACTATTGAGTATTAACATAAACCAGGTATTATTTAACATATTGCTTTTGAAATTATCCTATGCTAGACTTAATTCAAGTTAATATTGTTCTCCAAGCCTTTGGACCTAAGGTTTAGCACTATGGTTCCCGGGCCTATGGGTATAGACTGAAAAATCTATGCCTCCCCGTATTGTGGAAAGGAGATACCTCAACTGTTAAACAGACAGGTGTTGTGTGTTCTATTTCATATTGCGCCTGTTTTTTTGTTTTAATTTAATATTTTCTCCAAGCCGGTGGACCTAAGGTTTTTAATACTATGGTTAGCAGGCCTATGGGTATAGAGCGAAAGATCTATGCCTCCCCGTATTGTGGAAAGGAGACTCAACAAAATCATGACTTATCTTTATGTAGGTCTATATGTGGTTGTGTCCCTTTCCAGGGACACAACCTTTTTGATTTGGTGATTAGCTTAAAAAGCTATTACATACAATCCCAATCT
>JAQUBU010000077.1 GCA_028686565.1 Syntrophomonadaceae bacterium | reverse complement strand
TGCTTTGCTGCGCAGCAAGGCAGATAAAAAGGCCCCGGTACCCAACGCTTCCCCAATATCATGACAAAGCGTGCGCACATAGGTTCCCTTTGAACACACTACTCTAAAGCTTATTTCAGGATATTTTAATGAAAAGTCACAGTCGATTATTTCTATACTTTTTATAAATGCTTCGCGCGCAGCCCGCTCAACAGTAATACCCTGGCGGGCTAGCTCATATAGCCGTTTGCCTTCGTGATGAACTGCCGAAAACATAGGTGGGATTTGTTTGATATTTCCTTGAAAATCTTTGATTATACATTTAAGCATATCCAGATCAACAGCAACTGCCGGTCCATATGTAATTTGACCCCAGGCATCCTGACTATCAGAACGCCCGCCCAAAATCATACTGGCTATGTATTCTTTGCTTTCATCTTCAATATAAGGGATTATCTTGGTGGCCTGACCAATCGCCACCGGCAGGACTCCCCGTGCCATGGGGTCAAGGGTTCCCAGATGACCAATTTTGGTTTTACGGGGTAATATCTTCTTAAGCTTTCTTATAACATCAAAGGATACTAAACCCAGAGGCTTGTTCACATTTAAAAAACCGTGCAATTTATCCGATCACATCCTTGACGCTCTGAATTACTCTTGAACTTACTTCTGCAATATTTCCTTGCTGGCGGGCACCAGCGGCTTGCTTATGTCCACCGCCATTAAATTGCTCAGCTATTGCAGCCACATTCACGTTCATCTTGGACCGAAATCCAATCTTGACTTCTTCGTTTTCGGTCTCCCGGAATAATAAACCTACTTCAACACCTTTTATCATACGCGTATAGTTGATTATACCTTCGGGAAAAAAATCAGCGGCATCGATAGCAATTAAATCCGCTAAAGGCAGCGTAATCCAAGCTATTTTGCCATCTTCACTAATCTCCATATTCTGCAGGGCAAGCTGCATAAGCCGGATTTCTCCCCAGGTTTTTGATTCGAACAGATTAATCCTCGCTTGATTAACATTGGCACCTTTTGCTATAAGATCAGCACTTATACACATTGATGCCGTAGTTGTATTCCCATTAAGAAAAGAACCGGTATCCATTATAATACCGGCATATAAAGCATTAGCTATCCCAGGAGTAATTTCAACTTTTAATTCTAAAAGTAAATGGTAAATAATCTCTGCAGCAGCAGCGGCTTGAGCATCAACATAGTTAAAATCAGCAAAGAGATTATTACTCTGATGATGATCAATGTTAATGCTTGATCTGCTGTGAGTAAGCACTTTTAAGGATTGCTCTCCTACCCGTTCCTCATCTGAGCAGTCAAGGAAAACAGCAACCCCGTTAAAAACTGCCAGCTGCCCAGGTGATTGTATTATATGGGCATGGGGCAAATATCCATATAAAGCTGGAACCGGATCCTGCAGAAGGATTCCAGCCTTTTTCCCCATTGCGCACAAACCCTGATATAAGCCCAATAATGAACCAACGCAATCTCCATCGGGAATTACATGTCCCACTAATAAATAATTATTGTCCTTCTCAAGCTGCCTTGCAATTTCTGCTAAACTATTCATCGCCTGTCTTATTTTCCTCTTTTAAGCCTTCCAACAAAGAAGAAATCCTTATACCATGTTCAATTGATTTGTCCAGGCGCAATTCAAGCTCGGGGGCATGTCTTATTTGGATTTCACGGGCTAGTTCGGTTCTTAAATACCCCTTGGCCTTTTGCAGTGTTTTCATGGTTTCTTCCTGTTTGTGCTCATCTCCCAGGATACTGACATTGACCCGGGCATGACTGAAATCATTAGGCACTTCAACCCGGGTTATGGATACAGTAGAAAAATCAATTCGAGGATCTTTAATGTCTTCCTGAATGATTCGCGATAAGACGCGCTTAATCTCTACAGCCATTCTTTCCTGGCGTCGTTTACTCATATTTACTATCACCTGCTTTTAAAGTTCTCGTGGAACTTCGACCATAGTATATGCTTCTATGGTATCTCCTTCTTTGAGATCATTGAAATCTTTAATCCCAATTCCACATTCATAGTTTTCCAAAACCTCTTTAGCATCATCCTTAAATCGCTTGAGTGAAGACAATACTCCCTCATAAACGATAACGCCATCACGTAAAACCCGCACTTTGGCATTTCTCTGAATAACTCCATCACTAACATAAGATCCTGCAATTACACCGATATTGGGTATTTTGAATAGAGTTCGGGCCTCGGCCCGCCCCAAATATTTCTCTTTGTACTGGGGATCCAGCAAGCCAGTCATAGCTTTCTTGACATCATCAATAGCTTCATATATTACCCGGTAAAGTCTTACATCAATATTGTCATCTTCAGCATATCTCCGTGCTTTAGTATCAGGTCTGACATTGAATCCGATTATTATGGCATTGGAAGCGGAAGCCAGCATAACATCAGTTTCAGTAATAGCACCAACCGCAGAGTGGATAACATTTACCTTTACTTCGCTGGTACTTAGACGTAAAAGCGACTGCGCCAGAGCTTCAACAGAACCCTGTACATCACCTTTGATTATCAGATTAAGCTCTTTAACCACTGCATCTTGGATCTGCTTAAAGAAATCATCCAAAGAAACCCGGCTGCTTTGGTTTTGTTCTACCATTTTCTTTTCACTGACTCTTAAATTAATTATCTCCTTGGCGATCTTCTCATCGCATACCACCACTTTTTCTCCTGCTTCGGGAACATCTGACCAACCCATTATTTCTACCGGCATGGATGGATAAGCCTGATCTACTCTGCGGCCGCGATGGTCGCTCATGGCACGTACACGGCACCAGTTGGTTCCGCAAATAATATGGTCTCCTATATTAAGTGTTCCATTCAAAACCAGAACCGTGGCGATAGCTCCCCGCCCTTTATCCAATTGACCTTCAATTACAACACCAGTCGCGGTACGGTCAGGATTAGCTTTAATTTCCTTCATCTCAGCAACCAGCAATACCATTTCCAGCAAAGTATCTATCCCTTGACCGGTCTTGGCCGATACTGGTACAAATATTATGTCTCCGCCCCACTCTTCGGCAACTATTCCGAATTCAGTCAGTTGTTGCTTTAAGCGCTCTGGATCTGCTGCCGGTTTGTCAATCTTGTTAATAGCAACAATAAACGGTACTTTAGCGGCCTTAATATGGTTAATTGCTTCTACTGTCTGTGGCATTACACCATCATCGGCAGCAACCACCAGGATTACTATATCAGTAAGATTGGCTCCCCGAGCTCGCATAGCAGTAAAAGCCTCGTGTCCCGGGGTATCTATAAATGTAACCCGGCTCTCATGAACTTTAACCTGATATGCACCAATATGCTGGGTTATACCTCCTGCTTCACCAGAGACTACATCAGCTTTACGAATTCTGTCCAGCAAGGATGTCTTACCGTGGTCAACATGACCCATAACTGTAACTACCGGAGGACGAAGCATAAGACTGGAGTCATCATCAATTATTTCTTCAAGTATCTTTTCTTCTTCCGAAACGGCTCTCTCTACCTTTACTTCGTAGAGGCTTGCCAGTATTTCAACAGTCTCATAATCTATTAGCTGATTAATAGTAGCCATTACTCCCAGTTCCATCAGCTTTTTCATTATTTCAGCGGAATTCTTGTTCAGTTTTTCGGCTAAATCCCTGACCATAATGCTGTCTTCAACGCTGATAAGCTCAGGAGTTTGAAGTTCAACTGGCTCCTTCTTGCGTTTGTGTTTAGATCTTTTAAAAGGCCTGCTATAACTTTTTTCCATTATAGCCGGCTTTTTCACATTTTTCTTGGCAGCATTGGCGGGACTACCTACAGGCCGCTGATTTGCCTGATTAGCAGGCTTGGGTCGTGATTGACCAGGTGTTCCTCCTGTCGGAGCACCTTGTACAGGCCGCTGATTTACTGGCCTTCCTGCACCTGCTGCCGGCCGTTGTCCACCTGGAGCCGGACCTCTATTATAAGAAGGCGACGAAGGTGTTGATTGCTGCTGTGGCCTATTGCCCTGCTGAGGTCTATTGTTGTAGGAAGGCTGCCCACTATTCTGAACTGGCCTATTTACTTGCTGGGGTCTGTTATTATAAGGCTGTGATCCGCTGCCTTGCGGTCTGTTATTATAGGGCTGCTGTCCACCATGTTGTGGTGGTCTGTTATAAGGCTGCTGTCCGCTGCCTTGCGGTCTGTTATTATTAAACTGCGGTCCACCATATTGTGGCGGCCTGTTTTGCGGTCTGTTATTCATCGGCTGCGATCCGCTGCCTTGTGGTCTATTCCCTTGCTGCATCCTGTCACTTGATTGGGGTCGGTTAAACCCTTGTTGTCCGGATGCTTGCGGCGGTCTATTATTGCCCGGTTGGGGCCTGTTGTTTATGGACTGAGATCCGCTGCTTTGCGGCGGTCTATTTACTTGTTGCGGCCTTTCACTTGGCTGTGGTCTATTATTAACATTTTGCGATTTTGCCTCAGAATGACCTTTTGGGGGCATAGCCTGTGGTTGTCGCCTTGGAGCATCTTGTTTCTCGGCCTTCGGCTTACCCGGTGATTCCAATTCATTTGAACCGATGCCAAGCCGCTTTTTAACCCAGTTCGCCTGAGAATCTTCCATTGTACTCATATGGTTTTTTACGTCCAACCCCAAATTATGCAAGGTATCAACCATTTCCTTGCTGGACTTCCCTAATTCTTTTGCTAATTCATGCACTCTTATTTTGGCCATTCAACCACCCCCATGGTTTTAAGTTCTTCCCCTTTAGATTTTACAGCTTCTATAATGGTTTGCGCCATACCAGAGTCATTTATGGTTACAGCAACTCGATATGCCTTGCCTACACACGTCCCCAGACTATATTTATCACTGAGAACCAGCCACGGAATCTTTTGCTTTTCACAACTGGCCAGCAATGAGGACTTGGTGTTTTCCGCTATATCGTTGCTTATAATAAGCAGATATGCCCTTCGCCTCAATAAACTGGTTTTGGCTGCTTGCGCTCCAGATGACGCCTTGCCAGCTTTTTGCGCAAAACCAATCATGCTATAAACATTTTTCAAACTATCAAACACCTCTAAGTTTGTATTTTCCCAAGTTGGTTTTTTAAATTAGTTAATATCTCCTCAGGTATCTCATGCTCCAGGGCTTTTTGCAATCTCTTTCCTTTGATAGCCTGGTTCAAACAATCAATCTGCGGACACAAGTATGCTCCGCGCCCTGCTTTCTTTCCCGTAATGTCCAGTTCAATATTTCCCTCAGGATTTCTTACTACTCTGAGAAGTTCCTTTTTATTCTTCATCTCTCTGCACCCGACACACATCCGTTGGGGTATTTTGCGGACCTTAGTCATCTGACAAAATCTCCTCGACATTTTCCTCAGCATCATAATCAAGCACTTCATCTTCCTCTTCATATTGCTGTTCACTTTTTATGTCGACCTTCCAGCCTGTCAGTTTGGCTGCCAGACGAGCATTTTGTCCTTCTTTGCCAATAGCCAGCGAAAGCTGATAATCTGGCACAATAACCCTAGCTATTTTTTCCTCGCTGCTTATATTAACTTCAATTACCCTTGAAGGACTCAAAGCATTGGAAATATATTTTTCCGGATCTTTATCGTATTTAATAATATCTATTTTCTCTCCGCCCAGCTCTGCCACAATATTTTGCACCCGCAAACCACGCGGACCAACACATGATCCAACTGAGTCAATTTTGTCATCCAATGAATATACTGCTATTTTGGAACGCGAACCTGCTTCACGGGCGATAGATCTAATCTCAACTACACCATCATATATTTCCGGCACTTCAAGTTCGAAAAGACGGCGCAAAAAATGCGGATGGGAACGGGAAACAAAAATATTGGGCCCCTTTGAGGTATTTTTAACTTCATAAATATATGCTTTTATGCGTTGACCAACCTCATAGCGTTCATTATATATTTGATCAGAAGACAGCATAATTCCTTCGGTTCTGCCCAACCCAACAAATACAGTTTTCGCTTCTATGCGCTGAATGGTACCGGTTACTATTTCCCCTTCTCTTTCCAGGAATTCTTCATATATCAAACTTCGCTCGGCTTCACGAAGTTTTTGAATTACCACCTGTTTGGCAGTCTGCGCTGCTATACGCCCAAAATTAGAGGGAGTAGCTTCAACATAAACCAGATCCTCCAGTTTACAATCCGGATATAGTTCTTTGGCTTCTTCAATTGACATTTCCAAACGCGGATCGTTAACTTCTTCCAATACTTTTTTTTGAGAAAAGACTTTTACATCACCAGTAACTTCATTAAATTCCACACTGGCATTTTGCGATGTTCCAAAGTTTTTCTTGTAAGCGGTATTTAAAGCAGACTTTATGGCATCTACCAGTGCCATCTTAGGAATACCACGTTCCTTTTCTATATCAATCAATGCCTGTATCAAGTCGTTAGACACTGTGCTGCCTCCTCCTACTCATCTGGGTCGAGCCTGACTATGCTTATTATCTCCCGGGGTATTGTTATTATTTGCCCGTCTTTTTCTATAGTTATTTCTTTTTCATTATAGTCGCGCAAGATGCCCGCAACCTTTTTTGAACCATTGAATAACTGCAATGTTTTAAACTTAACCTTGGAACCGTTAAACCGTACAAAATCTCTCTCCTTAGTTAATACCCGATCCAGACCAGGTGATGAAACCTCAAGAAAATCATAAAATATATCATTTTCTTCTATAAGGTTTTTAATAATCCGGGTAGCATCAGAGCAGACTTTCAAGTCAACGCCCGTTTCTTTGTCTACATAAATTCTCAATATCTGAGCATCGCTTTCCTTACGATATTCTATAGCATGCAATTCCAGATCAATGTCTTTCAGTTTTTCCTCTATCAGCACTGCAATCTTTTTTTTCACAGCTTTTGTTTCTATTCTTTTCACCTCAGTTCCAAATGATTCAATACAGGCAAATTACCTTAGAAACAATAGAAAAAGTGGGCAGGCACCCACTAATGGTTTCAGTAGTTTAATTCTAAATTAGAGTATAACATAAGGAAATGTTTTTACACAAGCAATCTGTTAGTTATTGTTACCCAAAGAGCTAGTTTTCAAACTAAAATGGTTAAACTGGGTGGTATTATAAATTCCACATATTTATGCATCCCCCATTATTAAACAGGGAGTTTTTAAAGGGGTAACTATTTAACTATCCAAATAAGCTTATTTGACTCTTCTCCGGCAAACCTTCAAAACACTGACTACTCCTGAGCATATCCATTGCAGTTTTGTTCAGACGAGTTGTTTGCTGAAAATCTTCAATGGAAATGAATTTTTTGTTTCCTCTGGATTCCACTATCCCCTGAGCTGCATTAATACCAACATTAGGAAGTCCTGAAAATGGGACCAGCAAACCGTTGTCAACTACCCGGAATTTTTTAGCATCTGATTTATAAATATTAACAGGTAAAAAATTAAATCCGCGCACATACATTTCCAGAGCTAACTCTAATATTGGAATCAATTTCTTGTCTTTAGGGGAGGCATTGAACCCCGCCCGATCTATCTCTTTAATTCTTTTATGTATAGCATCATAACCTTCCAAAATAGTTTGATAATCAAAGTCTTCGGCTCTGATACTGAAGAAGCTGGCATAAAAGGCCAATGGATAATAAACCTTGAAATAAGCTATACGAAAAGCCATAGTTACATATGCCACCGCATGAGCTTTAGGAAACATATATTCAATCTTTTGGCAGGATGATACATACCATTGTGGAACCTGTTTTTCCAGCATTAACGATGATTGATTATCCTTCAAGCCTTTGCCTTTACGGACATTTTCCATTATCTCAAAAGCCTTGGTTTTATCTATACCTTGTTGAATAAGATAAGTCATAATATCGTCGCGGGTGCAGATAACCTCATTCAAACAAGCGGTTCCATTTACAATCAAGGGCTGCGCATTGTTCAGCCAGACATTGGTACCGTGGGAAAGTCCGCTGATTCTAACCAGTTCCGAAAAAGTCGTGGGTTTGGTAGCCTCAAGCATCTGTCTTACAAAACGGGTGCCAAATTCCGGAACCCCGTAAGTCCCCACCGTAGAAGCAATATCCTGTGGTTTTACCCCCAATGGTTCAACTCCTGAGAATAAGCGCATGGTTTCTTTTTCGCTCAGATTAATGCTGGAAGCTTTTACCCCGGTCATGTCTTCCAATTCCTTGATTACTGTCGGATCGTCATGGCCCAAAATATCCAGCTTAACCAGTTGGTCTTCCATCGCATGATATTCGAAATGAGTAGTAATAATTCCAGATTCTTTTTTGTCAGCCGGATATTGCAGAGGACAAAAATCCAATATATTTTTGTCGGCGGGTACTACTATCAAGCCGCCGGGATGCTGTCCGGTGGTGCGGCGAACTCCGGTGATTCCTTTAACCAGCCGGTTTATCTCCGAGTTTCTTATATCAATCTGTTTATCGTCAGCATATTTTTTCACAAAACCGTAAGCAGTTTTATCCGCTATGGTGGAAATAGTTCCCGCCCTAAATACGTTTTCCTTGCCAAAAAGCTCTTCTACATATTGATGGGCACGGGCCTGGTAATCTCCTGAGAAATTAAGATCAATATCCGGCACCTTGTCTCCTTTAAAACCCAAAAAAGTTTCAAAGGGAATGTCAAAACCGTCCTTGTTCATAATTGAACCACATTGGGAACATGCCTGTTCTTCCAGGTCAACTCCGCAGGCTACTTCTCCATCCAAGAAAAATTGACTGTATGAACAAGCCGGGCAAAGGTAGTGGGGAGCCAGAGGATTAACTTCGGTGATCCCGGTCAAATAGGCTACCAGGGAAGATCCAACCGAACCCCGGGAGCCCACCAGATAGCCGTCTGTATTCGATTTCTCCACCAGCTTGTGGGCAATCAGATAAAGCACACTAAAACCATGCCCTATAATGGAATCCAGTTCACGGGTAATTCGCTCCTGGACCAACTCCGGCAGTTCATTGCCATACATAGCAGCTGCGCGTTCCCAGCTTAATTGGATTATCTCCTGCTCCGCCCCCTCTATTTGCGGTGGATAAAAGCCACTCGGTATAGGCTTGACATTCTCTATTAAAGAGGCTATTTTTATCGGC
>JAQUBU010000076.1 GCA_028686565.1 Syntrophomonadaceae bacterium | reverse complement strand
CGGAAGCATCCTGGTAACTGAAATGACTGGGTCCTTTCAACATCTCCCCGCGCTTATTACGGTATCCATGACTGCCTATATTGTAGCTGATCTATTAAAATCGAGACCGATTTATGACCAATTGCTCGATCGTGTTCTGATCAAGAAGCAGCGCAAATCACAGAAATCCCATTCGAACGCTAATACCGTTCTGGAAGCAGTTGTCTGCCTGGGCTCTCAACTTGAAGGTAAAATGATCAAGGATGTCAACTGGCCACAGCACTGTCTTCTGATCAATATCAAAAGGGGAGAAGAACAAATCATTCCCCGCGGCGATACCAAAATTATAACCGGTGATTATCTTAATATCCTAACTGATGAAAAACAAGCTTCAAGAATTAAACCAAGTCTGCTGCAAATGGCCGGGCACATTCAATCGGCAGTACATGAAATATCCGATTCCGCGAATAAATAATAAATCTGCAATAAGCCCTAGCCTGAGTTTCCCTGGCACCACTACCTGTTTTATAGTTTTCCTGCAATTCAATTGTTTTCAATTTAAATAAACTTTAATTGTCATTAATCTTTACCACCTGGGGATTTTCAAAGTAAATGCTCCGACTGGGAAATGCGACTGAAACTTGCTCGTTCTCCAATATCTCCATGATTTTGAAGTTAACATTCTGGCGCACTGCCAGGAACTCTTCCCAATTGGTGGTATTGGTAAAGAAATACAAGAAAATATCCAGACTGCTATCATTAAATTTTTCAAAAAATACGAATATAGTCTGTGGATGAATATTCGAATCATTTTTCAGCATCTCTTTGATCTGCTTCACAACGTTTTCCATTTTATGTCGGGGTGTATCATAGGTAACGCCCAGATGAAAAGTTATTCTGCGCATACCCATTCGAGTGTAGTTGGTAATAGCTTCTTTGGCCAGAGTGGAATTAGGTACGGTTATCAGTGATTGATTAAATGCTCTGACTTTAGTGCTGCGAAAGGTTATATCTTCTACATGGCCTTCTGTACTTGGGGTTTGTATCCAATCACCTATCAGAAAAGGCTTTTCCATTATAATAATCATTCCCCCAAAAACATTCGCCAGTGTATCCTGAGCTGCCAGGGCAAATGCCAGACCACCCAATCCCAGACCCGCAATAAAACCGTTAACATCATAATCCCATTCCTGAGCAATTACCACAATCGCCATTGCAATAATAATAAATCGGACAAATTTGGAGAAAAATGATATAAGGATATTGTCAAGATTCAGTTTTTTCTTTAATTCTTCCGATAATACTGATTGGCTTCCCGCTAAGTCATAGATTCCCCACGCAATAAGTATCACCAGCGAAGAACGAAAGAGCCTGCTAATTGTCTCATCTAATAAAACACTTTCGAATGCATATCTGGAAGCAAAATATAAACCCATAATCACAATAAGCATTCGTATGGGCTTTTCAAATGCCGCTAGTATTTTGTCATCCATTTCATTAGCTGTTTTGGACGTGAATTTTAAAATCAGTTTAAATAAATATTTGGTAAAAATATTTCGCAATAATAGAAAAACTAAAAATATCAGAATAGAAATACATACTGTAGTAATTGTTGTATTATTTAATAATTTATCAAAGGGAATAACAGCTCTACTTAAAAATTCATTAAACATATCAGTTTTCCAGGCTATTTAGCATATAACGAGATGGAAAAAATATCCCCCGCTTTTTTTGCAGCGGTGCGGAAGAAACTGCTCCTGAGTTTCTTCCGATGCTTAAAGACCAGCCTGATAATACCTCCTTGTATTATTGGTATTTTGTATTTTAGGCAAGGCTTGTTTCACCATCATTGATTCCAAAATCAAATATTAACCATGTTTAATTCTACAAAATTTTTATTTCCCAAACTTTTAACCCATATGTTCATGTCTTCAAAACCGCCGCATATGTGACAGTTTTTAAGCAGCCTTCCGCCATATTGGTATTTCATCCTGCTCAGTGCCTTGTTAATTCCGGGATTAATCGACCTTGCCAAACTATATGCTGTAAGGAATCCTTTCTCTTTCAGATCAGCTTCAAGACTATATATTATATTCTGCAGAATATTCTTGCCCCTGTATTCCGGGTATGTAACACAATCCGTTATTTCTGCATTCAAATTATACTTGTCCATATCTGCTGATGCCATACTTAGAATTTTCCCGTCTTCTTCCGCCACCTTGAACAGCAGTTGTTTATTCATGACTTTTTCAAGGTACTCCGCACTAAACACTGGAGACGGATAGCTCTCAAAAACTGTCGAGAACAACCTTATCATCTCAGGAATATCTCCTGTATCGGTCTGTCTAATTATATACTGCTGTTTCTCCTGCGGTAAATATCTTTTAGTTCCACTCTTGCACTGGTATAGAATTGAATCTCCTGCTTCCTTTTTTAGTGCTGCCTGTCTAAAAGGATCAATAAAATAGGAAATACAGAATGCATCCTCTCCCTGAAAAAATCCATTTATAATACCCTCGATTATAAAACCGTTGCTTATGAGTGGTTGCAGATAAGCGCTGCGGCAGTTGGATATTATTTTACCCAGTCCCTTGTTCTTGGCAAGATTAATTATGTCTATAATAATATTATCAGTTATACCTTGATAATTCAGTATTTTCAGCCTTTTATTGGTATAGTCAAGATATAATTCTATTCCCTTAATGGCTGTCTGGTTGTTTTCATCCTTATTATGATTATATGCTGCTGTATTCATGTATTTTGTCCCTTCTGTTCACCCTGACATTGCTCCTGGGTACCAGGCATACCCGTTCGTTTCTATAAAGTTTTTCTATCCCTCTATACTCTCTGCTCTTGTACTTTTTACATAGTCCGCAATTATCGCATTCATGTTTTTTATCCTCCGGTTCGGCATAAGTGCATATAACTCCTTCGAAGTTTCGAAGTATTACTTTTTCAGAAGATTGGGAAATAAGATACTGCGGCCCTACCGGTATTTTTCCTCCGCCTCCCGGGGCATCTATTACAAAGGTTGGAACTGCAAAGCCTGAAGTATGTCCTCGCAGCATTTCTATTATTTCAATCCCTACCGATACCGGAGTTCGAAAATGCTCAATCCCTTCTGACAAGTCGCACTGATACAGGTAATATGGTCTGACTCTGTTTTTTACCAGCTCATGCACCAAGCTTCGCATAATATATGGGCAATCATTTATGTTTTTTAAAAGCACTGTTTGATTACCCAGGGGAATTCCTGCATCTGAAAGCATTGCACAAGCCTTTTTGGCTTCCGGTGTAATTTCCTTGGGATGGTTAAAATGTGTATTGAGCCAAACTGGATGATATTTTTTAAGCATCTCGCATAGTTGCGGGGTAATTCTTTGCGGCATGACTACTGGTGTTCTGCTCCCAATTCGAATAACCTCCACATGCGGAATCTCTCGCAGCCCTTTTAATATAAACTCAAGCCGTTCATCAGAAACACACAAGGGATCTCCCCCGGACAGCAACACGTCTCTAACCTCTTTATGAAGCTTTATATAATTGATTGCCCTTCTGATATTTTCCATAGACATTGCTTTGTCATCATGCCCGGCAAACCTTCTCCTTGTACAATGGCGGCAATACATGGAACACTGATTGGTAATAAGCAGCAGAACCCGATCAGGGTATCTGTGCGTAAGTCCCGGTACCGGGGAATCCGCAGCTTCATGCAAAGGGTCTCTGCTGTCACATTTTGATATTTTGCTTTCATGTATGGTTGGAACAGCTTGTTTTCTTACCGGACAGTTAATGTCATCTGCATCCATCAAAGTTGCATAATAGGGGGTAATTGCCATACGAAGCTTTTTCAGACTAGCTTTTATACCCGCTCTTTCTTCATCCTTCAGGTTAATCACCTGTTCGAGTTCATCCAAGGTAGTAATTCTATTAGCAAGCTGCCATTTCCAGTCCTGCCACTTTTCTATTGGCACATCCTGCCATAACGGTATTTCTTTATAATTCTTTGCCATATTGATAAAGTCTCCTTTCAAGACCAGCCTTTATGCTGTTTCCTGATTAAAATATTTATAATTTCCTTTCCTGTATCTTTAGTTCATGCAATTATTTGGTTAAAAATTTTAAAGGCCGCCAATCCAGATTTTTTTAAACCGGTCGCGGCCCCACAGCTATTCAGCTTCGAATATAATTTAATATAAATGAACATGAAAATATGCATGAGCTGCAACCATAATTGTCTGTACAATATGATAATAGTTCAGACCTGTGTTTACTCAACTCATGTCTGGGGGTTCGTTATCCAATTCCACAATTTTACCTTCCCAACTGCGTAGAACAACCTTGTTTTTTCGGCTCTGCAGCAGATAATTGGGCATTAAAGGTATTTTCCCCAAACCGCCGGGAGCATTAACAATATAAGTGGGAATAGCCATACCAGAGGTATGGCCGCGCAGTGATCTGATGATATCCATTCCTTCGGTAATGCTGGTTTGAAAGTGCCTGGTTCCCTGGACATCTTTGGCGTGGAATATATAGTATGGGCGTACCCTTATTTTCAGTAATTCCTGTCCTAATTTCCGCATAGTATCAGGCTGGTCATTTATACCGCGAAGTAAAACCGCCTGATTGCCGAGTACCACTCCCGCTTCAACCAGGCGATCACAGGCTGCTTTAGCCTCAGGAGTAATCTCCAGCGGGTGATTGAATTGGGTATTAATAAAGATCGGCGGGTAATTGCGTATTATATCGCATAGTTCGGTAGTAATCCTTTGCGGCATGGTCACCGGAACCCTGGTGCCGATTCTTTTAATTTCTACATGAGGTATCTGGTGCAGTTCAGATAATATATACTTTAATACATGACTGCTGAGTAAAAGAGCATCACCGCCGGTGATTAGTACATCTCTTATTTCTTCATTGGCAGCCACATAATCAATGGCTTGAGCAATATCCTCCAAACAGGCATGCTGATCAATTTCGCCGATATTGCGCCTTCTCTGACAATGGCGGCAATACATGGCACACTGATTGCTTACATTTATAATCAATCGATCTGGATATCTCCTGGTTATACATGGAGCAGGCGAGGTCAAAGCCTCGTTCATGGGGTCCAGACTCCCCCCCGGGAGCAGTTCTCTTATATCAGGAACCGCCTGACGATAGATAGGGCTGTTTTCATAATCCTCTCCCACCAGACTCAGATAATAGGGAGAAATTGCCCAGCGGTAAACCTTGCTGACCCGCTCAATGCGTTTTCTTTCCAAATCGCTTAGGCCGAATATTTCTGCTAAAACGTTACTGTCGCTTATCCGGTTTTTTAGCTGCCATTTCCAGTCAGCCCAGTTTTCTTCAGTGCCGCCAATAACCTCCAGGATTTGCTGTTTTCTTTTAAATCCCTGCTCCTTTAGAACAGAATCCCCAGGCATTGCCTTTACAGCTTCCAAATAAGGAATTACATACTCCTTTAGTTCACTGCTCCTCAGTATGGATTGATATAGATTATTTAAATCCCCTGTTTCTCTCATGTTGTCACTCCTCTCTGCGAATCCATGACCACGGAATGTTCATAATCGAAAAGGGCCGAGACTTAAACACAAATAACCAAAGGAAGACCTTTGGTTAAGCCGGTATGATATTAACCTCGGATTCCCTTTTAGCGCTTACGAAGTTAGCTGACGGGTTCGGGAAAAGGGAATTTCCCTACCTTGCGGATTCACCCCATTTATTGGTTCCCCCGTTCTCCCTGTGAAGAGAGACTCAGCGCATTTTGCTCATATTAGTCATTAATATGCAATAATGGGTTAGCTTAGAATATTTGCTATGTTCCGTTTATTTACTGCACCTCCTTTTTGGATTAATATACATAATATCAGGCTCCTCCCAAAAGAGCATATTACTTAAACATATGGCGTAATTTAATAATTCAACTTTCATCATTAAATCCCAATACTAATGTTAAACTATAAATGTGGCAGAATTAGGGTATAATGTAGTTATTTATATCACAAACAAAATATTATTCTTGGAGCTGCGTTTGTTGTGCAACATATTTTTGCCACATTCTTGTCATATATTGTGCTTAAAGTATATGCTTGGCAAGTTTAATAAGGAGTGTTTTGCTTTGAGCACTATTTTTGTAGTCGATGACGAAGATAATATCCGCCTTTTAATCTCCCGCTATCTTCAAAATGAAGGGTTTACAGTGGAGGCCTTCACCAGTACTGAAGAGCTGTTTCATCGCCTGAAATCAGGCTACCCTGACATGTTCATCCTTGATATCATGCTCCCCGGTCAGGACGGTTTGGAATTTTGCCGGGATATTCGTGAACACAGCAATATTCCGGTTATATTCATATCGGCACGCAGAAAAGCTTTGGACCGGATCATGGGTCTCGAAATAGGAGGGGACGATTATCTCCCCAAGCCTTTTAGTCCCCGGGAACTGGTCGCTCGGGTACGGTCAGTTTTTCGACGCACTCTGTCTCCTCCTGACCCGCAAAACTATTTGCAAGCCGGTAATCTTAAATTAATCCTGGGGGATCGCTTGCTGCTGATTAATGAACAGGAGCTTAATGTTACCACCAAAGAATTTGAACTGCTGTCACTATTGGTACAGCACCCCCAAAGAACTTTCAACCGGCAGGAATTGCTCGACCGGGTATGGGGATATGACTATGACGGAAGCGAACGGGCTGTAGATGACCTGATTAAACGGCTTCGGAAAAAGCTGAAGGAAAACGGTTCGGAAACGAACATTCATACTATATGGGGATACGGGTACCGCTTAAATGGACAAGTTAAAAAGCATATCAACTAGAATTTTAATAAGCTATTTAATCGTAGTGGTTTTTACTTTTCTGATAACGGCTTTGGCCTTTTATCCAATGATGGTAGGGGTCTTGGGCAAACGCGCAGAAATCGGACTGGAAAAACAGGCCTGGGAGATTGCTTACACCATTGGCTCAAGTTCTCTGCTTCCTCATGAGCACAATCTGCCTTTGACCATTCTTTTGCTGGGACGCTCGATAGAGAGCAATTTTTTATGGATTGACCCCCAGGACAAGATCAGCTTTAGCAGCCGTCCCGAACAATTCCCCGTAGGCCAATCTATAGCTCATCTCCCCGAGATGCTGCGTGAAGACAACTCCTTTAACAGGAATAAAGCCAATATTTTTAAAAGCGAGCGTTATTTATCTGTGGAAGTGCCGGTAGGTGCAGGTGGAACCGTATTAACTTTCGTATCTATCAATACTCTGCAAGCTATGTATAAAGAAACCCTGCTTATGATTTTCGGCAGCCTGCTGGCTGCTCTTATGATGGCCCTTTTGATTGCTTTCTTCATAATCAGCTATTTGGTAAAGCCTCTTAGAGCCCTGGAAGATTATGCCCGGGCAGTTGGCAACCGCCAATTTGACATCCGCCTGGACCTCAAATCAAATGATGAACTGGCGAAGCTTGGCACCGCTTTCAATCAAATGGCTGATCGCTTAAAAAGCTATGACGAAGGCAGGCGCCGCTTTTTTCAAAACGCCTCCCACGAAATGAAGACACCCCTTATGAGCATTAACGGATATGCTGAAGGCATCAGGGATGGTTTGTTTACCGGACCTGCTCTGGATAATGCTCTGGAGATTATTCATAGAGAAAGCCTGCGCTTGAGAAATATTGTAGAAAATATGATAGACATCACTATCCTGGAACAACCGCATAATTCATATTTTTTACCCCATGATTTATGCTACTTAATAGAGCAGGTACTGGAAACAGTAGGGGGCTACGCAGTAGAAAGAAGGATAGAAGTTGAATCAGCAATCGAAGCCGAAACATGGGTAATTGGGGATTGGGATCAATTGAACAGTCTTTTGGTCAACCTGCTGTCCAATGCCATCCGCCATGCCCGCAGCAGAGTAATAGTTCAGTCACTGCTTCTGGAAGGCAAGAATCAGGTTTTAATAAAAGTTGAGGATGATGGTGCAGGTTTTAGCTCAGAAGATCTGGCACATGCTTTTGACTATTTTTACACTACTGCAGAATCAGGCTCAGGACTGGGGCTGACTATAGTACAAAAAATTGTTGAAGAACATGAAGGAACCATAACATTGTATAATACAAGCGAAGGTGGGGCAGCAGCAGAAATCGTTTTGCCGGTTTTGCCTGATGGACAAAATAGACGTTCCTCATCATCCGCTTGATTACGTTAAACTTTTTGCATGGTACAATATCTGCTATGATAAACAAAAAGTTTACAGTGATAATTGTTGATTGCTAACGGAGGTAAGATATGCAGAAGAAAAATATTGATAAGGTTAAAATTCAGGAAGCTGTCAGAATGATGCTCGAAGCCATCGGTGAAGATCCAGGCCGCGAAGGTTTGATTGATACCCCCAAAAGAGTTGCTAATATGTATGAGGAAATATTTGCGGGAATGGATTATAATCCACAGGAACTCCTGCAGGTATCATTTACCGAGTATCATGATGAACTGGTCCTGGTTAAGGATATTCCGCTTTATTCTATGTGCGAGCACCATTTTTTGCCCTTCTATGGACGTGCTCATGTTGCTTATATCCCTAAAGGAGGAAAGGTCGTAGGAATAAGCAAGCTGGCACGAGTAGCTGAAGCCTATGCTCAGCGTCCCCAACTCCAGGAAAGATTGACTTCCCAAATAGCGGACTGCATATACAACACAATTAATCCTTTCGGAACTGTTGTGGTTATTGAAGCAGAACACATGTGCATGACTATGCGGGGAGTAAGAAAACCAGGGGCACTAACTGTAACTTCAGCAGTAAGGGGAATTTTTGAAACTCGTTCAGAAACCAGGGCTGAAGTCTTTTCACTCATAATGAATAAATCTGGTTGATTCATTATGAGTGAAAAGACAGGCAAATTTCAACTTACAAGCACCCGCCACTTTTGCTGATGTGCATATGCAAGGAGTCCGGAATCCGGATTTACCGCTACTGGTTCACCTACGACTTCCATAACCAGAATATCTGCCAAGCTGTCAGCAAAGCACCTGCTGGCCGACCAATCAACATTCTTGCCTTCAAAAGCTTTTTTTAATAATGAAAGCTTGCTTTTGCCATCTATAAAAGGGGTTTCCCCTTTATGGTCAAATGATCCTTCTTTGAAAGCCAAATCGGCGGCAATGACAGTATGAATCCCCAGATCATTTACTACAATATTCATCAAATCCGAATAAGACCCGGAAAGCAGTACACAGTGAAATCCTTCATCTTTAGCTTTCTTGATTTCATCAATTACCTTGGAATTAAATAGCTTTTTCAAGTTTGGATAAGCCT
>JAQUBU010000075.1 GCA_028686565.1 Syntrophomonadaceae bacterium | reverse complement strand
GCCAGGTAACTGGGGCGAAAATCATGTCCCCATTGGGAAACGCAATGTGCTTCATCGATAGCCACGAATGATATGGTAAGCTCATGCAGCAAGCTGTTGAATTCCTCGGAGGCCAGACGCTCCGGAGCTACATAGAGCAGTTTGTAACGCCCTTGCGCAGCTTGGTAAAGGCGCGTGCGTACATGCCCCGGGGAGAGAGAACTATTTATGTAAGAAGCGGCGATGCCCTGGGCGTCCAGAGCATCTACCTGGTCTTTCATCAAGGCAATCAGGGGGGAAATCACCAGAGTAATACCGGGCAATAATAGGGCGGGCAACTGGTAGCACAAGGATTTGCCGCCTCCGGTGGGCATTAGTACCAGAGTATCATGGGAATTCATGATGCTGTTGATAATGTCCTGCTGCCCGTCTTTATAGCCCGCATAGCCGAAATATTTTTTCATAAGCTGACTTCTGTCTGCTTCCATCTATATCACTTCCAGTCTTGCTCTGAAGCCTTGCTGTATTATAATGCAGGAGCCGCTACGATTATTTATTGCCCTTTTGCTCAAATTGCCGCATCAAATCCTGCTCGAATTTTTGCTTGGAATTCTTATACTCTGTTCGAAGCTCGCCGACTATGCGAGTGGAGAATCCGGCGTTTTCCAATTCCGACTTCATATTGTCCAACTCCGAGTTAAATGAGCGATCGAGGTTCTTCTGCAAATAGGACATCCCTGCGTAATATTTATTGGCGAAATTCAACTTTTCCAGCTTTCCTTCAGGTTTGACCTGATTATATTCCTCCCATGCTTTAAGCGCCAGAATGTTGAGACGTTCGTTGACCACCTGTTTGAGAGATTCCAACCGCAAGGCGTATTTGTGGAAGATGGCTTTTTCTTCGTCATCTTTGCTTGCCTGGGCCCTTAAAATGTCCGAACCGCGAAAATCCCAGACTGGAAGCCGGCTGGTTATATTATCGGAGGTCTTTGGCTTTTCTTGATCTGGTTTTTTATCGGAGCTTATAATCTGGTCCAGATTAAAATCAGTGAAAAACTCATCCTTCAGCCCGGGAATTAAATCATCGTGAAGTTCGGGAGCCGGAGCATTGTATTTGCCTGCAGCGAAACATATTACAACCAAAGCCAGAACTACCAACAGGGTCGGAATAACTTTTTTCATAATAGTCCCTCCCATAGCTTACAAGAATCTATTTGATTGTAGCACTTAAAATGAATTCTTTAAAAGGGAAACGCAATCCAATATTGGTTAACGGCACACCGGTTGAATTTGGAATCGAACCTCCGCTCCAGGCTCCGGAGGCAAAATAGAGAGCTCCCGAGTATCCCTGGTCTATCATATAATACCCTGTATAATCACTTTTATAGCATATTGATATCCCTGGATAGCCCCTATAATCCTAAGAAGTAAGCCTGATATTTATTTAGAGTAGATGCAACCTCGTCCCATATTTCAACACTATCGTCTTTTGTAACAAATACTTTCCCGTGTGAATTACTGGCATCTGTTTTCATTTGGGCAAAATTACCTCTAAATCCACAATGAATGTATCTGGGTATGTCTTTGCATTTGAACACCTATTAATCAAAGCATCATATTTAACGTGGCCTTGTTCTTCTTTAATTTGAAAAAATGCCTTAATGATTTTATGATTATTTTGCAGAGGGCGAGTAGCCCATATGGGAATTTTTCGATTTGCCTTACCATAGTCTATATCGCTATTCAGAACAGGTATTGGGGCGTTTGTTGAATTTTTTGCGGCTCGCATAAAGCTTTCGCTAATATAATTAGAAACTAATTTGATATTACATCATCTAGTTCTTCCTTATTCAAAGTTAGTGCAATAGAAAGCTGTTCCAATAAGTTACTGTCCATATTGCATTCTAGCTTATCCTGTGCCATATAATCATCTCTTTCACCTCAACTATAACTATTATCCTAGTAAATTGGTATAATTGTGATAATAAGTTAACGAATAAGCTAAAGGAATTTTTGAAGACTATTTGCGTTTATCTGAGTATTAGGGGTTATATAATCAAACAACGATTTGTAGGAAACCAACACGGTGAAGACATAATAACTGAAAATGGTAATATAAAGTTTATAATCGAAGCTAAAGGTGAAACCTCATCAGGAAATTCTCCAAGATCGGGAAAGCCATTTAGCAGTGGTCAAATCAGAACCCATATTTCCGTTGCTCTTTTCAAAGTATCTGAAATACTATCAGAGAACGAATTTAATAGGTTAATTAGGGTAGGCATAGCCCTACCCAAAACAGAATCTCATATAAGGATTATGAACAAAATTTCACGGGTAATTAATAAGCTAGGCGTCCACATCTTTTGGGTGGATGAGAATCGATCCGTTTCAGTTATATCACAGAAAATTTGAGATCAAGGTTTGGACTAGTCGCCAATACAATAATCCTTGAAAGAGACGGAAGGGAGTGATGGTGATGGAAAGAAACGCCAAGGCAGAAATGGATAGTCTAAAACAAACCATTGAGATTTTGAAGAACATGCACGAATTAAACAGCAAAAATCCGGTTTTAGCCCAATATGAAAAAGGATATTTGGATGCATTAAGTAACATTGAAATGGCAATTGCCGCCATAGAGACTCAGAAAATGATTACGGAAAGCATCAATCAATTCTGGAATTTATTTAAGTTCACTGGGTTTAACGAGGAAAAATAGCGTTATTGAAAGGTAAAGGATTCTCGCTGCAAAACTTATTCCATACCCTGGTTATCCTTTATTGGATTTTGCATGTTTATCACAGGAGGTCTAATAGGGTACATATATCAATTAAAAGAATTCCAAAGACAGGAACCATGTCATCAAATAACGGTAACTTGAATAATTTTGCTTGCAATTGTACAATATATTGTACGGAGGTGATTTTTGTGCTGGCTGTAAACTATTCTACTTTGCGCGAGAATTTAAAAAAATACTGCGATGCTGCTAATCAAGATCTAGAAACTATAATAGTTACCAGAAAAAGCGGTGGCAATGTAGTACTAATTTCTGAGAGTGAATACAATAATCTTTTGGAAAACCTTTATGTTAGAAGTAATCCTGAGTACTATAATAAGCTGCTGCAGTCGATTGAAGAATTGAAATCAGGAAAGACTGTTAATATTGAGCTTGATAATGAATAAAATCTTTACTAATACGGCCTGGCAAGAATATCTGTATTGGCAAAATGAAAATCGACAGATATTAAAACGCATTAATGAATTAATTAAAGACATTGAACGCAACGGTAATATGGGCATCGGTAAACCAGAACCGTTAAGACATGAATTATCGGGTTTTTGGAGCAGAAGAATCAATAATGAGCACCGGCTAATATATTCTATTGAAGGAAATAATATAAATATAATTTCATGTCTAGGCCACTATTAAGATAACTCGCTTTTTTATCATGAGGTACAACACACAGGAAATCGCCTATATTACACAGTTTAATTGTACTGTGCAACAGGACTATACTCTAGAAATCCTTTTTCAAATAAATCATGTCAATGAGTTGAACACTATTATGAAAAATTGGTTTATCATAGTGATCAATAAAAAAATTATTAACTTGATGGGAAATCTTAAAGCCACCGTACGAAAAGCGACAACTCCTTTATTAAAACCATGATAGCATGCTGGAAAATATCTATCAATAATGCCTGGGTTTTAGCTCTGCGGCCTGTATATAGGCGGCTTTTCTATTTCAGGGGGTGTTTATTATGAATATTCAGGAATTTGTTCTTAAATCCAGTGATGCCCTGCGTCGGCACGATACACTTATATGTATACTTCTGGTGATATTCGGCAGATTAACCATGCAAAGCAAGGTTCCTTTTACGCCTTTCCTGGGGATTGGAGCAGCTGCTATAGTCTTTTTTCAACCGCAAATATGGTTTTATAGGATATATGCTTATTGGGATTTAGCGTACCAAAAGTCTAAACGTTAATATGGAGGTGTTTAATAAAAATAAAGATAATATCAGAATTATTATGCTTATTATTTTTCTGATAATAACATATAATATAAGTATAATAATAAGCAGGAGGATTAATTATGCTGAAAGATTTAAGGGCAGTGTTTGGTAGCATAATTTCTGTTACAGATTTAAGCAGAGGAAAGGCATCTAAGGTGGTTCAGGAAGTGGCTGAATCTGATAAGGAATATATTATTGTTAAAAATAACGAACCGCAGGCGATTTTAATCTCGCTTAAAGATTACACTAAGCTCATGAACTCTCATGATCGGGTGGAAAAACTTGAGGAGGAGTTGGAGAATTTGGAACTGCTGCTATTAGCAGAAGAACGGGTAAAACAAGCCAGGCCAGAGGATTTAATGAGTGAAAAAGATGTTCTGCGTGAATTGGGTATCTCAGCCGGCGAGGTTCGGGAACTAATTGATGCTGTGGAGATTGAATAATGTGGACAGCCAAATATCTTAAAGAGGCAGTTAATGATCTAAAGAAGCTTGATTCATCGGTTCAAAGAATGGTTCTAGCAGGTATAGCCAAGGTGTCTCAAAACCCTTTGCCGCAGAGCGAAGGTGGATACGGCAAACCTCTGGGTAAAAAAGGCGGAAAGAACCTTACCGGCTTTTTCAAAATTAAGTATAAGGGTATTGCTATAAGAGTGGTGTATACCCTGGTCAGGGAGGAAAAGGTATTTAATATAGTTGCTGTGTCTGAGCGGGATGAAAACCACTGTTATGACCTGGCTGCGAAACGTAAACAAGCATATAAGGATGAGATCTTTAAGAATAAATTCTAAGAAAGCGCATGCTTATGTTTTTAAGTATTGTAACGGTTCTGATAAGGACTGGAAAGGGAATACAATAGTTAAACACTTTTATAAAACCAGTCGTTTTTCCGAAAAATGTATATAATATATATGAGAGGTTCTCAAGCGGACACTTGAAAACTTCCCAGGCCATCGGGAAGATTAATACAATTCCTGGTGCAAATATGTTATAGAGGTTCTACTAGGAAAGGCTGATGGGGTGCATCAGTCTTTCTTCGTTACTGCGATAATCGAGATGATAACGAAATAAGCAGAAGTATTTCAATTACTTAAGTCCGAGTGTATACATGCTTGCGTCAGCCGAGTACGACCTCAACAAACCTTTGTATAATGGTCGCGACCTCGGCGCGGGTGACGGTTTCCTGCGGGGCGAATACTTCGCCGGTGCGTCCTCCGATGACTCCCGTGGTCTGGCAGTAGAGGGCCGCGGTTTTCGCATAATCCGAAATAAAGGAGGCTCTTTAACATGAACGGAATCATGCAAGTAGAGGGCCGCGGTTTTCGCATAATCCGAAATGCTGTCGGCGTCGTGATAATCGAGGATGGTATCCATGCTGTCTGGAAAGACGCCGAGGAAGTCCGCGAAGCGGTAGAGTATTGCAGCCATCTGCTCACGGGTGATTTGGTCATCCGGACCGAACCTGCCGTTTCCGTAGCCGCTGATGATACCGTTCTCTGCCGCCCAGGCTATGTATTTGCCATAATAAGCAACGTAGTCGCAATCGGTGAAGGTGTGAGCACCTGACGCTTCAATCTCGCCGTAGCTGCGCTCGTAAAGCCGCCCAATCACCGTTGCAAACATGGCGCGAGTCATACCTGTGTCAGGGGAGAAGGTGTTGTTGCTGGTGCCTACGAATGTCTCCCGCTCGGTCACGAACCCGATATAACCCGCCGCTCAATGCCCAGCAACGTCCGTGAAGCTCTTGTCGTTCCGCATCACCGAAACGATCACGCCTTCAGGAGCTATATACTTGCCGTTTGCCGCGAAGCCGACGAACACCTATTGCCGTTAGCGTCAAGGTAATACGGTGTTCGTCGGCTGTTTCGTCGTAGTTTCCGGCATTTCTGACCACCAGCGCTGCCGTTAAAGCGCAGAATAAACTTGCATATGCTGATGCATTTGCGATAGGAGCTGCCATACAAAAACAAGCCGATCTGGTCACAGGTGACCCTGAAATAAGGGTGGCCAGTGAAAAATTAGGTTTCAGTTTATACTGGATAGATAACCAAAAGGGAACATAGAGGCTTAAAAAGACTATAGACCGACTGGCCATAGGCGTCTTAAAAAAGACCCAACCAAAATCAGTGTAAATATATTGACGTTGTACATAAAATTATAGTACAGTGAATATACTGATAGGGAAAGGAAGTGTTTTTTGATGGCACAAATAAATATTAACATCCGAATGGATGAGAACTTGAAAAAACAATTTGAAGCTTTTTGCTCTGAAATTGGGATGAATATGACTACTGCCTTTTGTGTTTTCGCAAAAACGGCAGTTCGCCAGAACAGAATCCCTTTTGAAATATCTGCCGAAAGCGACCCGTTTTACAGTGAAGTCAATCAAGCAAGACTGAGAAAGGCTATTGCTGATCTCAATGCAGGAAAGGGAAAAGTCCATGAATTGGTAGAGGTTGCCGATGAATAAGGTGTGGCAGGATGATGCGTGGGAAGATTACCTGTATTGGCAGGCACATGATAAGAAAATCTTGAAACGGATAAATCAGCTTTTAAAGGACATTGACCGCAACGGCTATGATGGCATCGGTAAGCCGGAGCCGTTGAAATATGAATTTCAAGGGTTTTGGAGCCGGCGAATTGATGACAGTAACCGCCTTGTATACCGTATTGTAAACGGTCAGATAGAGATTGCCCAATGTGGTTCTCATTACCGGGATAAATAATATAACGCCCCAGAAATCGGGGATAATCCGGAAGTATAAGATGGCTGTTCAAAGAATGACGCTTTGGATAAGACATCCGTGTGTCGAGAGGAGGAAAGAAAGAAAAAAAATACTGTTAAACTGCCTTTGCTGGCAGTGGCAATGATTTTCTCGTTTGTATTTGTGCTTGGATTTGTTTCTCCGGTTCTGGCCCAGGAGATCCAAGTTCTTGTTTTATATATGCTTCCTTGTTTTTTTGATACAGCCCTCTTACTGCATTACATACGGATGGATAACTAATATCGAAACCTTCATTAATCAACTCCTCGTATATATCTATTTTTTCTTCTGTTGTTTGGCTTTCCCTTCGGCTCTTTTGGTTTCGTTCTCCTTTACATAAAATTCTATCCGCGCCATCAACTCCTCGGTTAATTTGACATTCTTGCGTTTACTGGTATCATATTGGGGCTTATCCATAATATCTGCTACTAAATCGCTATGGCAGTCACTATTACTTTCAATAAGTTCTCTTTTGGCATGTTCATAGTTCTTGATATATTTTCTGATCGTCTTTCTGGATATCCCTGTTTCCTTATGTATTTTCCTCTGGGACTCCCCATCATGAAAATGACGTAATATTATTTGCTGTTTCTCCTCCAGGCTGATCATCTCCCCAAAAACCCCCTATATATCTTTTAGACACATAGGAAAGTCTATTTTATCACGGGGGACTTTTCAATTATTATGCTGGGGTAGTTTTAGATTATCATTAACATTTATCCGGTACTTGACCAGGTAATCGTAGAAGACTCTTTCCGGCAGGCTATTTTAAAATACGGGGTCCAGGCTATTGACAGCAGCTGCTAAGAAAAACAAACAACGCAAAGAAGACCAGGCTCCCGCCGTAAGTTACAGGACTGTACGGAAAGGGGGTAACAATTAATGTTTGAGACATTCTACGATCTAATCAACACCCCATTTTCCAGGGATATCGCCACTGACCAGTTGTATTCGTCCATCATGTTGGAAGAGACTTTAGGCCGTCTGGAATACGCCGCTCAGCGGCAATTGTTTGCTGTTATTATTGGTGATTGTGGTACCGGTAAGTCCACGATAATTCGCAAATTTAAAGACTATTTGGATTCCTCCCAGTTCATGGTTATGTACTTGGCAGATTCCCAACTTACTCCCCGTCATTTCTACAAGGGTATGCTGGAACAGTTGGGATGTGAAGCCGAGTTCTATCGAGGTGACGCTAAACGCCAACTACACCGGGAAATTGAGATTATGCATGCTATGCATAATCTACAGCCAGTAGTTATTGTGGATGAAGCTCATCTCCTGGATAAAGAAATGCTGGAAGAAGTCCGGTTTCTTCTGAATTTAAAAATGATGCCCAGAGCCCAATGACCCTGATCCTGGTCGGCCAAAGTGAGCTTTGGGATAAACTGCAGCTGCAGGCTTATGCGGCTATCAAGCAAAGATTGATTTACAGTGTAAGCTTCCACATCTGGACCGTGCTCAGGTAGGAGAATATATTAGCAGGCATCTAGCTTATGCAGGTGCCGACCACGATATCTTTACGGATAGTGCAATTGATGAAATATACAAGTTTTCCAGTGGCTTAGCCAGGCTGGTTAACAAGGTTTGTACTCATTGCCTTTTCTATGGGTCGCAGAACGGAAAAAGAATTATTGATGATCAAATGGTGAAATTGGTCATTCAGGGTGAGCTGACTTAAGGGGAGAAAAGACGGTGCTTTTTGGCCAGCTATTCCGTCAAGTTCTGGACAATTAACACCGTCTATCTCTGGACACTATGGGGTAGCTGTAACAAGATATCGGTATGAGTATGCTTATAATTTTCAGCGACAAAGATATGATCAACTTTCTTAAATCATTAGGATTTATGGAAATACAGCTCTTTCTGTTACAGAATATGAGCGGTTAAGGAAGAACATTTTAATTAATTGGCATTAGTGGTCAGTTTGTGAGTTTTATAGCTTGTGAATTGGCCGTTTTCGCTTTCTGAAAGGAAGTGTTGATGACCTGAACATGTAAAATTTGGACCAAAAGGAGGGAGTGTGCGTATAACTCATTTATGCTACAATAATCATGAGGTGAGTGCGATGTCGGCACAGGTGGATCAATTAATAAAGGAAGTTCAGCAGCTCCCGGTTGATGAGCTTCGAGTGCTCTGCAAGGCAGTGCTTCAAAAGTTAGCCATTCCGTTATCTGAACCCGAAATGATTTATGATGACTGGAATGATCCGGAGGTGGATGCAGCCTATGCTGATACCTGGTGATGTAGTAGTGGCACTTTTTACTTATAGCGATCTGAGCGGAGCCAAAATCAGGCCCGCTCTTGTTGTAAGTACCGAAGCTTATATTAAAGAAACCGGATTAGTGGTTTTAGCCGCCATATCAAGCAAGCCAGTAAAGAACCAATACGAGGTAAAACTAGTAGAATGGGATAAGGCTGGGCTTCGGGTTCCTTCCAAGTTATGTGTAGGAAAGCTTATGACAGTTAACCTAGCCTTAGTCAAGAAGATAGGCCATCTGACAGATTTTGATACAGAGCTTATAAAAGATTTGGGGAGTAAGATTCTTTATTTTAATTAGATTGAACATTTAAGCGATCAGTTTGCGAGTTTTTAAGCTTGTGAATTGATCGTTTTGTTTTCTGGTTTATCGGAAAACAAACGATTTTTGAAAGCGGCCGGGAGGCCTTTATCTATTCCATACGCCAAGACTGGTTGCAAGTATATTTATGCACACCCGCACAACATAATCTGAGTTTTTCAGGAGCAACTAACTAGTAATTTTATTTAACCGTAGTAAATAATCTCTTGTAATACCGATTCAGCACTGTTAGTTTCGGCATAAAAAAAGCACTTCCA
>JAQUBU010000074.1 GCA_028686565.1 Syntrophomonadaceae bacterium | reverse complement strand
GCTAGTACTCTGTAAAATCTAAAACTTTAATTCCCACCGGCCAAATTTTCGCAGGGCTTCGTTGTCGTCAATCGCAATACGTCCAGTATTACTCACTCCTCCGCCTCCCCCTGCGAAAATTTTTCTCAAAGGATATAATAAACTTTTAGACTTTACAAAGTACTAGCAATAATAATTACAAGTACACACTTGAAAGAAATTCATAGCTTTCTCACACCCGTTCCATTGCTCTAAAGCTACAAATTTCTTTCAGTGTCACCTGCGTAAGTTGAGTAATAATCAAAAATCGCCCTTGATATAGGAAAGGACCGTTATTTATCGCCGTTATCTTGCGAAAACATGTTCGTAGGCTTGATTTATTGTGCTGATAGCCACCAATTCTATTCCATTAATGCTGCTGGGGATGTCTTTCGTGTTGTCTTCCGGGATCAATATCTTTTTTATCCCAGCCTGCCGGGCTCCATATATTTTTTCGTACAGTGCTCCGACTGCTTTGACATGTCCCTGTATTGACAATTCTCCAGTTATGGCTACATCCTGTCGAATGGCTTTTTCCTGAATGGCACTTAGTATAGCCAGGTATATGGCAGCTCCTGCCGAAGGGCCGTCAACCTTGCCGCCGCCTATTATGTTTATATGGAGGTCAAAATTCTTTAGGTTCTCGCCACTTTCCTTACGAAGCAAGGATGCAGCATTAAATACTGAATCTCGCGCCATCGAACCTGCTGTATCATTGAAGCGGATGCTGCCTTCCCCCTGGTTTTCAGCAGGAAATGTGATAGCTTCCAATTCAATTAAACTGCCTTGATATCCCGAAGCTCCGATACCGAATATTTTACCTATTTCTGCCCGGTTAGATGCTTTACTGAATATGTAAGGAGTTATCCGGCTGTTTTGTATAGCTTCATAAACATGCTGTGCCATAACTATCAACGGTAGTCCGCCGGAATTTTGTTCGTTTAAAGCCAAAGCATAGGCATCTACCAGGATTTTATTGGCTCCGCGGCCCTCGCTGGTATAATCCCCAATAATTTCGTCTACTCCAGGTTCAATATTAATTCCTAATTTTTGCGCGGATAGTTCTACTATTTTTTTAATATGCCCGGTTGAAAGCGGATCGAAAAATATCTCCATGCAGCGTGACCGAAAAGCAGGATTAATATCTTCTTTGTTCCGGGTTGTGGCACCTATGAGTACAAAATCAGCAGGAACCCCCTGTTCAAAAATCTGTTTTATGTACTGGGGTATCCTCTCGTCATGGGGATCATAATATGATGATTCAAAAAATACCCTCTTGTCCTCTAAAACCTTCAAAAGTTTGTTTTGAAGAAATACGTCCATATCTCCAATTTCATCTATAAACAAAACTCCTCCATGGGCTTCAGAAACCATCCCCAGTTTGGGTTCAGGGATACCGTCATCAGCCAGTTCTTTGCGTGCCCCCTGATAAATGGGATCATGCACCGAGCCAAGCAGCGGATTGGTTGATTCCCGGGGGTCCCAGCGCAAAGTTGTTCCATCTACTTCAATAAATGGTGCCTCCTGGCGAAAAGGGTTCTCTTCTTTACTCTTTACCTCTTCCAAGGCCAGGCGGGCGCAGGTGGTTTTGCCTACCCCCGGGGGACCGTAAAGCAGGATGTGCTGAGGATAAGGCGTGTTTAATTTCGACATCAGGGATTTTACGCCTCTACCCTGCCCGATTATTTCATCCAGGCTGGCTGGTCGCAAACCCTCCAATGCCGAACGATTAAGACCGGTTCGTTCCATTATTTCCAGACGCCCTAGCTTCTTAAGGGTTTGAGCATTCTCCGGGCTGCTGCAATGTTCCTTTAAAATTTGCAGTCTAATGTCCTTGATATAGTCATTATATTTTTGGTCCATTTTTTGCTGGATGCGCTGCTGAATTTTTTCTTCGATATTCTTTCTGGCATAATCCTCAGCTATGCGATCTTCCAAACGCTCTATAATTGCTTCCATACCTTCGTTCTGGTTCAAGCTAACAATTCCCGGATTCTCCTGCAGAATTCTTTCAAGAGCTATCAGTTTGTCCTCCTGCTTGGAAGAACTCATCAAGTCAATGGCATCAAGCCTGCTGGCCCTTAATATCAAACCCTGAGTGCCGTAAATATTGCTAAGATTTTTATACAGACATTCTATCCGCCAGTGCAACTGACCTTCGCTATCCTGCTGCATATCCTTTTTCTTCTTTTGTTTCACCAGATACTGCTTCACCTTGTATCCTCCTGGAATTATTCTGCTTCGACTATTACTTTGACTTCTGCTTGAATGGAGGGGTATATTTTAATTTTTATTTTATACTGCCCCAAGTGTTTTATTGCCTCGCCCATTTCTATCTTCTTTTTATCCAGTTTCAACGAAAATTCCTTTTGTAAAATCTCGGCAATTTCACGGCTGGTAACTGCGCCGAACAGTTTGTCACCACTGCCCGCTTTAGCCTTAATTTTTACGGTTTTCCCATCAAGCCGCTGTTTAATTGTCTCCGCATTCTCTTTTTCTTTGTCCTTGCGCTTTTCTTCCTTGGTGATTTTCTCCTGGGTTTCCTTTAATTTATTAGTAGTGGCTTCATCCGCAAAACCCTTGGGAATCAAGAAATTTCTGGCATATCCATCTGATACTTCCTTAATTTCCCCGCTTTTCCCCAAGTTCTTAACATCTTGTTTCAATATAACTTTCATATTTACTCCCCCTATTCTAATCCCAATTTTCTAAAGTCCAGCAATGCATCGAATAAACCTAACAAACCAAAAAATATAACCGCGGAAAGAGGGAAAATCACACTTAAAATTACCAGCCCGCTGGTTATCCACTTTTTCTTTCCCTTGCTTTGCTGCTTGATCTTAAATGCCAATGCCGCTATACCATAGTAAATACTGATTGGAGCTATTACCACCAGAATATTGGACCCGATATAATAAACAAGCTCCAGCTGCTTTTCATTGCCCCACAGCCATAAACTCAGACCGGCAATGGTAATCCACACAAGCTGCCATGGCATTTTCTCCTGGGAATAGGGTCTCTTCTTTAGACGTTCAAGCTTCAATTTGCGGCTAACTAAAGAAGCCCCCCAAAGCATTAAAAATATTACCATAATAGCCTCAAGATAGTAAAAAGCCGGCAAGTGGCGCGCAAAACTTTTTGCAATCGCCGTAAAACCTTCCTCTGCATCTGCTTTACTCAATCCCTGTTCTTCATAAATCGCCATTAGTCCAGATTCTTCATAAACTTTCATGGATTCCTGAAGATAGCTGTCAAGCTGTTTTTCCATCTCCTGAACGCCAATTTGCCCTGAACCCAGATATAAAACTCCCATAAAAATTGAAACTCCAAGTATAGCCGTAATCATCCCCAGCTTCTGGATTTGATAATAGCTGCGATTTGAAACAAGCATCAAAGCCATTATCAAAACTGCTATTCCAAAAAACGTCAGGTAAAAAAGCAGACTGGCTTTTCCGTTTAGGGCATATAATATTCCAATATTTATCATATAAATCGTTATTATTTGCCATCGTTTTAAAAAAAAGGCGGCAGATATCAGAACACTTCCCCAAACTATGGCGGCGAGGAAAGTAACGGAAGGGATGCTTGCCATTAATAGGCAAGCTAAAGAAGTAATAGCAAGAATTATTAATGCGGGCAATTTATCACCTCTTTTTGTTTTCCAAATAGTTTAACAGGTCGGCCAGATCTCCATACCACTGTCCAATTTCCTGGGATTCATCTATGCTGCTATGTAATTTACAGTTTATTTGAGCATCTATGGACTGAAAATTTACCCCTACCCTGCAGCCCAGCAAGTAGGTAATAATAATTATGTTAGCAACTGCATCTCCAATCATATCATTTCCGGTCTTAAGCAAAGCTTTGAGTAATGCAGCTACGGAATCAACCAGTTCTGCTTTCAGCCATTCAATAGTTTTCAGGTTTTTTGTTACATCTATATTCTTGATTTTTCTATTCAATCATTACACCCCCATTATATTTTTTCTTCACTCACCTCCCAAAATCCTCCTTACCAACCGTTTAAAGGCAAGTACAAAAACGGCCCCGCTAGGGGGCCGCTGCGTCTGCTTTATTCCGATGTATAGGGCAGTAGTTCCATTACCCGAGACCTCTTTATCGCTACGGTAAGCTGTCTCTGATGATTTGCACAGTTTCCGGTAATCCGGCGGGGAAGAATCTTCCCTCTTTCAGTGATATAACGGCGGAGCTTCGGTATCTCCTTGTAATCTATATGTTCTACTTTATCAGCACAAAAATTGCACTGTCTTCTTTTCTTGCGTCTATCCTTTTTCAAGCATCTTTCCTCCTTTGCTAAAGAAAACCCGACTTGCGCCGCATCTTAATGGCTCCAGCGGAAGCATCAGCAGTGCCCGAAGGTGAGCCTCAGGCGACAGTTCAAGTCGTAGCTGCACTAATACTATAATCCTAAAATTTTTACTTTCTGATAGTATTAGAAAGGTATATCATCATCATTCGACCTGTCTACCAGATCAACATCTTCCAAATTGACTTCACGTCCCAGATCGCTCCATTTATCATCATGCATTTCATTTTTGGGGGATTTTCCCGCATAATCAGATGAACCACTCCCGGCTTTTTCCAGAAATCTCACATCTTCAGCTACTACTTCAGTGACCCATCTCTTCTGCCCTTCCTGAGTCTCATAAGTACGCACCTGAATTCTTCCTTCAACCGCAACCAACCGGCCCTTACTCAGGTAATTGGCACAGTGTTCAGCCAGCTTTGTCCAAGTTACAATCGGAATAAAATCGGTTTCATCCCTTTTGAACTTACGGCCCACCGCCAAAGTAAAAGTTGCTACCGCAGTTCCGCTTGGTGTATACCGCAGTTCAGGATCCCGGGTAAGTCGTCCAATTAATACTACCCTGTTCAACACGATTAATTCCCCCCAACTGTACAGGTTTTATTTTTCATCCTGACGAATGATGATGTGACGCAAAAATCTTTCTGATAGTTTAATGACCCTGTCCAATTCCAGAACAGTTTCCGGCTTTCCTTTAAAGTACCATAGACTATAAAAACCTTCCAGATAGTCCTCGATACTGTAAGCAAGCCTTTTCTTACCCCAGCCGTCAGCAGCCTTGACAAATTCGCCGCCAAAGTCTGCAATTATAGTTTGCAGCTTTTCTTTGGTCTCCACGATTATCTCTTCGGTTAAATCGGGCTTTAGAATAAACATCAGCTCATACGTGCGCATCGTTACACCTCCTCCCTATGGACTTACCCATTTACAGGGCAATGGCCCCGATTTTTTACCGGGGCAGGGACTTCCATTGATTATAGCAGTATTAAAAACCTCATGCAAGGTAAAATCAGTCGAATAAATAGATAAATATGGAGATGTGTCGTAAATGATCAGGGATATTGATTTGAAAGTTCTTTTTTAAGCATCGGAGAAACTGCGGAGCAGTTTCTTTCGCACGCTGCAACGAGGTGGGGGGATTAGAACCCCTACATTATAGCAATCCTCTGATCAAAAGACTTTGCAATTCGGAGAATGGTTTTTCAATAATATAAGTCTCGTTAAACAATGCCTTTAAAACGGCAATTTTGTCACCGCCAGCTTTGCTTTTTATTCCTATAATGCAAAACCGTTCATTCTTAGGCATGTTTTTTACAGTTACCAAATCGCCTGTTGTGAAGCCCTGGGAAGAAAGTATTCTAATATTCAAACGGGCTCACCTCCTTGACGACAGTTTCTGTAGTGAATTATATGCTAATAAACTGTCAAGGGTGAATACCGAATATATATTGTAATATCCCCTTGCGGGGCTACTGAGGTTTGCCTGGCTCGCAATTAATTCTGCTAAGCCTGGAATGTGTACCCTTACCTTTAAATTAAATATTTTTATCGATTATGTTTTTACTTTCTAATTTTCCACACGCAGCATACGCTTTTCAAACTCCATGCGCGGCAACATAACAACACGCCCGCACCCCCGGCACTTTATCTTGATATCCGCGCCCATGCGAATAACCTGCCAGTGATAACTGCCGCAGGGGTGTTGCTTTCTCATTCTCACCGTATCATCAAGCTTAAAAATCTTCCTCTCCATAATACTCCTCTTCCATGATTAACCCCAAATTCAATTTAAGCATCGGGGGTAAGTGCGGAGCAGTTTCCTCCGCACTGCTGCAACGAGGCGGGGGATTTAGAAACCGCCATCTGTTTTGTTAATAGGTACCCGACCGTTTAAAGAAGCGGGGGACATATTTTTACCTCGTTATACTAGTACTCTGTAAAATCTAAAACTTTAATTCCCACCGGCCAAATTTTCGCAGGTCTTCGTTGTCGTCAATCGCAATACGTCCAGTATTACTCACTCCTCCGCCTCCCCCTGCGAAAATTTTTCTCGGTGGATAAAATAAACTTTTAGACTTTACAAAGTACTAGTTTCTTATTTTAATGGTACGAAGTTCGTTCCCTATTACCTTCCCCACCTGAAAACAGCAGTCTCCCTTTTGCTGTAACGCAGTCTGCAGTTGCTCTGCCTTGCCTGCATTTACTGCGATTAAGATTCCCCCCGCGGTCTCCGGTGAGAAAAGCAGTTCGCGAGGCATTCCCTTAATTTCTTCTATATATTCTACCTTATCAGCAAGGTAATCACGATTAGTATAGGCTCCTCCCGGAATAAGGCCCAGATTGGCATATTCTATAGCGCCAGTCATAAATTCCACCTGACTGGCGTATAACTCTACCTCTTTATTGCTCGCTGCTGCCATTTCGTAAAGATGTCCAATTAATCCAAAGCCGGTAACATCGGTCGCGGCATTAACTCCTATCTCCTGCATTATCTCGGCTGTTTCTTTATTCAGCATGGACATCCATTTTATTGCTTCCTGATATGCCTTATCGGAAACCATTTCTGCTTTTATGGCAGTGGAAACAACTCCATTGCCCAATGGCTTGGTCAGAAATATTATATCCCCTTCCCGGGCTCCCGCATTGTTAATAACCTTGTCAGGGTGTACCATCCCACTTACGGACAGGCCATATTTCGGTTCATTATCATCAACCGTATGTCCGCCAGCCAGCACTGCTCCTGCTTCCTGAACTTTGGATAATCCTCCTTCTAAAATGAGCCCGAGGACATCCATATCCTCACATTCAGGGTAGCAGACTATATTTAAGGCCATAAACGGTACTCCGCCCATAGCATAAACATCGTTCAGCGCATTGGCAGCGGCAATCTGCCCAAATACAAAGGGATCATCCACCATAGGGGTAAAAAAGTCCAGCGTCTGTATTAATGCCAGGTCTTCCCGGACTTTATAAATAGCCGCATCATCTCTGCTTTCAATTCCCACCAGGAGATTAGGATGCCCGGGCAATACTAACTTCTTCAATATTTCTTCCAGGGCGCCCGGCCCAATTTTAGCCGCTCACCCGGCTGCTCTTACCATTTCAGTAAGCCGCCGCTTGTCACCCATTCCCATCACCCCACTCCTTTTAGTTAACTTAAACCAGTTAAAAGCATAACCTCAGCTCTTTTAAAAATCCTGCATAAATGCTTTATAGGCACGATAGGCCATATAGACATCAGCCTTGCTGGCAACTTCAAAGGGCGAGTGCATCCCTAAGAGGGCTACTCCCAAATCTACTACTTCCATACCGTAGCGGGCCATGTACTGAGCTACCGTTCCTCCGCCGCCGATGTCAACTTTGCCAAGTTCCCCTATTTGCCATGCAACTTTATGCTCGTCAAATAGCTTGCGGATTCTGCCCAGGAATTCAGGATTGGCATCATTGGAATCGCTCTTGCCCCGTGAACCCGTGTATTTGGTCATTACGACCCCGTTGCCCAGAAAACTGCAGTTCATTTTTTCAAATACTTCAGGATAATTCGGATCAACTGCTGCATTTACATCCGCAGACAAAGCATATGAATTAGCCAGGCTGCGGCGAATACTAAAGTAGTCATGAACACCTGCTTTATGCAGCAGTTCAGCCATGATATTTTCGATAATCAGCGACTGCAGCCCGGTATTGCCAGCACTGCCGATCTCCTCCTTGTCAACAAAAAGACATAATATGGTGCGCTGCGGTTTTTCCACTTCCAAAATTGCCTGGAAAGAAGTATAGGCACATACCCGGTCATCCTGCCCGTAAGCCCCGATCATACTTCGATCAAAGCCTATCTCACGGGCGGCATAAGCCGGAACCATCTGCAATTCAGCACTGGTAAAATCATCTTCTTCGATCTCGTATTTGCTTTTTAGCAAATCCAGTATATATTTCTTAATCCCTTCTTCACCGCTGTCTTGCAGCGGCCGGCTGCCTACCAGGATATTAAGACTTTCTCCTTTAATCGCTTCAGACATTTTAAGTTCCATCTGGTCCTTGGCCAGGTGCGGTAATAAATCGGCAATGGTAAATGCCAGATCATCTTCCTTCTCTCCAATTGCCACCTTGATGGTTTTACCGTCCTTTTTTACCACAACCCCATGCAATGCTAATGGAACTGCCACCCACTGATACTTTTTAATGCCTCCATAATAATGGGTTTTAAACAAAGCCTGTCCATCGGCTTCATATAATGGCCTGGCTTTAAGATCCAAGCGCGGAGAGTCGATATGTGAAGCTACCAGATTTATACCGTTAATCAATGGCTCCTGACCAATTATTAACAAGGCACAGACCTTGCCTTTATCTGCAAGTACGATTTTTTGCCCTGCGGTGATGGATTGCACTTCACTAAGCGGCACAAAACCATGTTCCCGTGCCTTGCTGTAAAAATAGTCTGCTGCTTCCCTCTCAGTCTTGATTTGGCTGAGGAATTCCAGATAGCCCCGGTTAAATTCATACACTGCCTGTATTTCATCACTTTCCATCTTTAACCAGGCATTACGCTTCATGCTTTCTTTAATTTCTGCCATTACTCATTACCTCCTTAATTGCACTTACCATGCAATAATAAATAACTTTATTACTCAACTTTCTGACCAAAACAGGCTGAAAAGCCCGAAAAAGCAATAAAATAAACTGTTTAAAATTCCATATTGACGAACATCGCGAGCTATCTTATATGTCATTGCGAGTGCAGCGAAGCAATCCATCCATCGCCAAGTCATTTTAGACTGCTTCTCTACCGCTCGCAATTATCACGGGTAATAACCCGCCACGATAAACGAAAAGCGTCAGAGCATTTTTCGTTTATGTAATCAATTACCGGGGGAAGATTGCCGCGCTGCGCTCGCAATGACAGGAAGGCGCTGCGCTTACAATGACAAGTACGCTATTTCATAACAATGACAAGCACACTAGTTTTCATAACAATGACAAGTACGCGAGGGTTCATAGCAATGACAAGCACACTAGTTATGTCGCATAATATGTCAACTACGAAAGTTGAGTTTATTAATCTAATAATTTATAAACCTTCTTTATGCATATGATTTCCTTAGATGGTGTTTTACTATGCAGTTATCCCGACCATTGTCTTAATAATAATAAATGCATTCATAAATAGTACTGCCAGCGAAGAATTCACCATATATCCCGAAACTACTCCCGCCCAGTTCAGGCCCATACGCGCAGCCAAATAAATTGGCTGATATGCTATTCCAACCAGAAGAATCATAATC
>JAQUBU010000073.1 GCA_028686565.1 Syntrophomonadaceae bacterium | reverse complement strand
CTTTGATTTCGTCAAGTTCATAGCGATAGGGGTGTGACTTTGAAACGATACCGTCTCGGTGATTCAAAATGCAAGTATGAGAATAGGCTGCCTCTTGATCAAATACGAGTGTCACCAACGCAAAATTGGAATACCGTATCTTTCCTGTTTGGTCGACTTTCCAAAGCAAGGGAATGTGACGGTTTGCAGTATAGTAATTGGGCCCAATCAAATGAATGAATTCACTGTCAGGAGAGATTCCATATGCATCCACCAGTGCTTGTTCTGCCAGCTTCTTCGCTTTTTCACTGTCATAGGCCATAATTTCGTCAAAGCGCTCATCACTAATGGGAATCCTTGGTGTTTTGTCTTCTTTTCGCATCAAGAAAATACCTTTGACTGCCAAAAAAATCCCCGCCAAGGTCAATAGGGGGAAAAGATACTTCTCGATTCCCGAATCGCTGTGTCCGCTCATGATGATGGGGAAAATAAACGCGCCCATAACGATAGAAAGTCCGCCGCCGACAAGGTAACCAAAGCCCTCACCGGAACGAAAATCTCCTGCGCCTTCAAAGTATTTTTGGGAATCGCCTCTTCGTTTCAGTTCCTGCATATGATCTTGTGAAAACAGATCGTCTTTTACAACCTGTGGTATCGTATCTTGTTCCATTATTTCCTCCAAGGTATCGTTCTTATCTTAGTTTTCAATCTTATTATCTTCTGCGCTGAGGATTTTTCGAATCCGTTTTTCCACGCTCGGCCGGTCGAGCCAAATCTGCGTTCCGCAGGTCTGACATTTCAAGCGAAAATCCATCCCTGTGCGCATCACTTCGAAGGTCTTTCCTCCGCAGGGATGCGGTTTTTTTAATTCCAAAACATCCCCGACATTGATCTTCATAGGCATTTTTTGTCGCTCCTCTACCTCGTCTTTATTTCAGCGCCGGTATTTTATCTGTTCCCATATATCCTTGAAGTGCCTTCGGAATCAGGACCGATCCGTCTTCCTGTTGGTAATTCTCAAGAATCGCCGCTGTCGTTCTGCCGATGGCGAGAGCAGAACCGTTCAATGTGTGAACAAACTCTGTTTTTCCGCCGTTTTCTCTGCGGAAACGAATATTGGCTCTTCGGGCCTGATAGCTCTCGAAGTTGCTGCAAGAAGAAATCTCAACGTATCGGTTATAACTGGGCATCCAAACTTCGATATCATAGGTCATGGCAGAGCTGAATCCGAGATCGCCACTGCAAAGTCGAACGACACGATAAGGAATTTCAAGAAGTTTGAGCACTTCCTCTGCCGCTGCCGTCAAGCTTTCCAACTCTGCATAGGAATCTTCCGGTTTTGTAAATTTGACAAGTTCAACCTTGTTGAACTGATGCTGACGAATCAAGCCTCTGGTGTCACGTCCCGCGGATCCCGCTTCTTTGCGGAAGCAAGGAGTATACGCAGTATAGTAAAGCGGCAATTCCGTGGGATCCAAGATTTCATTCATGCGAAGATTCGTAACCGGCACTTCTGCGGTAGGGATTAGGAAAAAATCCTTCGCCGGCAAATAAAACATATCATCTTCAAATTTCGGAAGCTGTCCGGTTCCTGTCATGGCATCGCGATTGACCATAAACGGGGGGAGAATCTCGGTATATCCGTGTTTTTCGGTGTGCAGATTCAACATGAAATTCATAATGGAGCGTTCGAGCCTTGCGCCGAGCCCTTTGTATACGGTGAAACGAGTGCCCGCAATTTTCGTTGCCCGCTCAAAATCCAAAATATCAAGATCCGAACCGACATCCCAATGCGCTTTTTGCTCGAAATCAAACACTCTGGGCTCTCCCCATCTTCTGAGTTCGAGATTATCCTCATCACTTTTCCCGATTGGGACTTGCTCATTTGGAGTGTTTGGAATGTTCAGCAGCAGGTTGCGTAGCTGTTCTTCGACCTCGCTCACCTTTGCGTCGAGTACTTTGATATCTTCAGAAAGGGTCTTCATTTCCGCCATAAGCGCGGTCGTGTCCTTCCCCTCTTTTTTCAGTTTTGGGATTTCCTTTGAGTCAGAGTTCTGCTTATTTTTTTTGACCTCGACCTCTGCGAGCAAACTTCTTCTCTTTTCATCCAAGGGAATCAGGGTGTCGATCCCAAAATCGCCCTGTCCTCTGGATTCTATCGCCTTTTTGATACGATCAAAGTCTTCCCTAATCCGTTTGATATCTAACATACCTAACATCTCCTTTTATTTAAAATAGGTTCTTTTTATACTCAATATAAGTGTCGAACATCTTTGCAACGCAAGTCTGCATTTCAAGTTGCATATCCGATGCATCCTGATATCTGTTTTCGTCAAGCGCGATTTTGATTCGCGTCAAAAGAGACTTGTTGATGATCTCATCCTGCCCCAGGTAGGTTCTCAGTCGATCAATCTCGCTCCAATTTGCATGGTCTAAATCGGTACAGTCATTATCGGAATGACGTTTTTTGCATTCTCTGACGAGATCCATTGTGTTCGGAATGATTCGATTGTGAAGTTCCATCGCCCATTGTGCGAGGATTGCTTCGCGATACGATTCTATGGTGAGCTCATCAAATATCGCATTTTTCTTTAGCACTTCCAACTTGTCGGGGCATAAAGCAAAGCCTTGGACACTTTCCCATACGGTAGCGGGAGCTTTTCCAAAATAGCGGTTTCTTTCCTCTTCCGAATAGGCTTGGTATACGTCTTCTTCACTGCGGTAAGCTCTATCCTTTTCAAGATAGAAGGCTTCCTCGCCATACTGTTTGGACAAGATTGCTTCGAGTTCTTCCGGTGTTTTATGCGCTTCCAATACCGCTTTGATTCCGTCGAGCATCGCCAAATAAGCGGTGGCAATAATCAAATAGGTGTTGTTTTTGGGGCAAGGGGAACGCAATTCAAATCTCGTGCTCAACGGATTCTTTTCGTCGCGGATGAGCCCAATCAAGACCGTTCGGTTTCGAGAAGGATTCTTCGCATCAATTCCAAGAGAAGTGACGATACAAATCGGCGCCTCAAAACCGGGTTTCAATCTGTTCAGCGCATCATTTGTCGACGAGATAAAGGGATTCATAATTTCATAATTCTTTAGGATTCCCATCATTGCGCCAAAACCAATTGGCGTCATGAAATCTTTTTTCATATTTTTGGGTGCAAAAAGGTTTACCGTTTTGCCGTTTTTCAGCTTGGCGGCAACTCCCATGTGGGTATGCTCTCCGTTTCCGGCTACCCGTTCGATTGGTTTTGCCATGAAATTAACGTCTAAGCCATATTCACGAAATACGTCTTTGACAACGTAGCGAATTTGAAGTTCATTGTCGGCCGCCTGCATCAAGGTGCTAAATTTCCAATCGATTTCAAGCTGTTCCATGATGTGATCGTACTTGCCGGAACTTCCAAGTTTTGCTTTGATTCCACCGACTTCTTTGTGTCCCATTTCGACTCCGAAGCCATATTGTTCGAGAATAAGCAGAGTTTTTTCGAGGGCTGAGCGTACAGGGCCTCTGGTGCGTTGCCAATACTGCTCTTTTAACTCCTGGGAGGTCGAAAGCTGCTCTCTATCTGCTCTGTCTTCGGGGGTTTTGACCCAAAACTCAAGTTCGGTCGCTCCTGTCATGACTATTTTATCAATGTCGTCAACCGTTTCAATTTCCGTATATTCGAGAACATAAGGATTATCTTTGATTAGTTGAAGGACGTCGGCGCGAAAAGTCTCAATCGCATTTCGCAAAAGCACCCGAGAGCCGACTTCGTTTGTTTCATTGTGCCTCAAAAAAGAAGGGATTCTAAGTGTCCCGATGGGAAGCCCGCAATCGGAACAAAGGTGTTCAAAATTATAATCAACAAACCAGTTGACCTCACGGTCAGGAATGATATCTACTTTTGCATTATTTAACGCAGTGATCTTTGGCAGAACAACACTTGACCCATCCGTTTGTACGCCTTGCTGGAAAAACTGCTCCATATCTTTTAAAAACAATTCTACGGGGATTTTTTCGTCGGTGTCATGTCCGCCAATATCGATTCCGACTAACGACACAAATTTTACTTCGGGATGAGATTTCAATAACGCAGTCAACTCTGTGCGCGTAATCGATTCTTTCGGTACGGTAAAAAGCATCCGATTCAGATCCATAAGTCCTGCCTCCTTTCAAAATACTGCTGAGTAATCTAACACACTATTATATCTTTTTTTCGGTCTTTTTGTCACGTTTTTTTTGCCGGAATTATAAAACAGCAGACAAGCGTTTGCTTGCCTGCTGTCAAATAGATAGAACCAAGAGTACGCTCTGCTTATTCGGCGGCGGCTTCTGCTTCGGCGGCCGCTTCATTTTCTGCGACGGTATTTGCCGCATCATTTCCTACTTGCAGCTGGGTAAGATAGCTGTCGAGCTGCTCGAGGTACTTGCCATAAGCCGCCCAGTCTCCCTCTTTTTGGGCAGTGACAGCATTGTTATATGCTGCGACTGCATTTCGGATGAGAGCATCCGTCGTTTGAATTTCTTCGGGCTGTCCTTCCGTATCTTCGGAACTTCCTTCGCCGCTATCTAGCGGTTTTCCGGAACCGTCGCCGAACATCGTGTCAAGTGCCTGTGCCAAGGTCGGTTCATACGCGATTTTGTCATTATAGTAAATCACGACTCTCTTCACTTCCGGAAGACTGCTGTTTGTTGCTTCAAGATAGATTGGTTCGACATAAACGAGCGAATCTTCGATTGGAATGACAAACATGTTTCCTCTGGTATAGCTTGAACCAGCAGAACTCCAAAGGCTGAATTCCTTCGAAATGTTGGTGTCCTGATCGATAAAGCCCTCGATTTGTAGCGGGCCGTAAACGATTTTAGATTTTGGCAGTTGATATAATATCAAATCGCCATAGTTTGCCCCGTCATTTCTCGCAACCAGCAAGGCCATCATGTTTTTCTTTCCCGAAGGCGTGTAGGGAATCGAGTTGATAAACTCTACTTCCGATTCTCCGGGCAGCTTCATGATGTAGTAGTTCGGTGTCATCGCCTGTTGTTCCATTCCATAGATCTCTTGGGAAATTTCCCAACGGTCTTCAGACTGATAGAACACTTCGACGTCATTCATATGATATTTCGTGTAAATGCCGGCCTGAATCTGGAAGAGCATGTTCGGATAACGAATGTGCGCTTTCAAGGCTTCGGGCATTTGTTCAAAAGGCTTGATGAGCTTCGGATAAATTTTGGCCAAGGTATTGGCAATCGGATCCGAATCATCAACGAGGTAGAAGCTCGTGTCGCCATTATAGGCATCAATGACAACTTTGACTGAATTTCTGATGTAATTGACATTGCTGTCCTTGCTGAACGGTTCGGAATACGGATAGTAGGTGCTGTAGGTATACGCATCCATCATCCAGTATAATTTGCCTTCAACGGTAACGATATAGGGATCCGCATCGTAGCTTAAGAACGGAGCAATTTTTTCGACTCTGTCCTTGATGTTACGATTGATGATGATTTTCGAATCGCTGCTGATGTTGTTTGAGACTAAAATCTTCAAACTTTGCTCGCGCAGTGCAAAAAGCGCACGGTTGAACAGGTTCAAATGGATTCCGGCATCGCCTTCGTAGGTCGCATAGACGTTTTTGTCGCCGCTTGGATAGTCAAATTCTTTTTCATCGGTATTGGTAATAATGTAATTTTTGGTTTGCTCCCCGAAATAAATTTCCGGGCGCTCAACAGTTATCTCTTCTACGTCAGAAATCGGCGGAATGCTCTCGATTAAAAGATCCGGCTGTCCGCTCTCCGTTACCTTGTCGACACGCGAAAGAGTAATACCGTAACCGTGAGTATACTTGAGATGTTTTGAAAGCCAAGGCTGTGCCTCAATTTTCGTTTCGTCGATTTCTCTCGCCGAAAGGAAGGTCTGGCTGTATTCGCCGTTGATCATGTATCGATCCACATCGACGTCGTTAAACAGGTAATAGGTTCTGATACTTTGTGCCTGATTGTAGAATTTTTCGGCAGGTTCAAAGTCGTTAATACGAATATTTGATATGGTGTCCATATTATTCAAGATATCTTGCTTCGTCAAAGTGTTTGTTGCCGCAAGTTCTTTGGTCTTGATATCCTGCAAGTCGTAAGCATACTGCGTGAATTTGATGTTATTTTCGAGGTAAACTGACTCTTTGCTGATTTCATCAGGCGAAACGATGAGGCTTTGTACTGCGGTAGCGGCGCCGCTGCCTGCGATCGAAACAACAATCATCAGCACAGGAATTGCCAATCCAAGTTTGATTCCACGTTTTTGGAAGGCAACAACAAAAGTCACCGCTCCAATAATGGCCAGCCCGATTAAAGCCCGGTAGACCCAAAGGGTAACATTGATATCTGTATAACTTGCGCCATAAAGAACTCCGCTTTGTGTATACATTAAAGAATACTGTTTGAGCCAGAAGTTCACTGCCACCATGAGGAAGAAGATAACGCCAAGGACTTGAATTTGTTTTGATGCGATTCCAAGCAACTGGGATAGGTTATCTTTATCGAGTTGTTTTTTCGCTCCGCCGCCGCCAAACCCGGGTCCGCCGCTCGGCATCTTGAATTTGCCGCCGAAGGCATCGTTGACCGCATCTCCGAATGCTTTAAATCCATCACCCATGGTACTGTTTGCATGAGGAGTTTCCCGATATTCTGTGCTATCTGCTTTGTACTCAAAGACCTGTGGTCTTCGCATCGAAAGCAGAATCAAGTAGAACAACAGGGTAACGATTGCAAACGCAACAATGATTCCAATAAGGATATGATTGATTTGCGTCAGGAATTCTAATTTAAAGATGTAAAAAGAAACATCCATATTGAAGATAGGATCTTTGATCCCAAAGTCCGTACTTTCCATGAACTTGAGAATCTCAAACCAAAGGCCGGTCACCGTGGACAGGGTCACAAGCACACCAAAGACGGCGCTAATTAAAAGTGCCATCCGGTTGAGCGTTCCTTCTTTTACTGCAACGGTATCGACCGTCTCGATGCGTTTGTAATATCCTCTTTTTAGACCCATGAGATACAAGAACGACAGCAGTGTGATGACTGCAAACGTCGGTATCCCCAGTTTCATCTGCGTGAACAGCTGCTTAAAGAACACGCTGGTGTATCCAAGCTCGCGGAACCAAAGAAAATCGGTTATGTAACCGAAGAACGTCGCCGCGATCCCAAACAGAACCACCAATGTTACAATTAGTGCAATTAATCCTTTTTTCGTCTTTTTCAAAAGATCACCCCTTCTACTTAATTAACTTACTCAATGCTGTGATGGCTTCTTCAGGGAGTTTATCCCTGCCCCCTTTGGCCTCCTTTAGTGACTGCAAATACTTCATTCTGTTTTCAAAGCCGTTTTGAAGCAAGTGCAGATAATCCTGATCCCTGAAATTCGGTAAAAATCCCTCAATGTCGATTGTCATCATCCCCGGAACAGTTCCAAAGGCAACAAACTCTGCTGTTTCATCGACAATCTGCTCGAGGATTCCAATCGTAACTTCTTTGGGAATCTTTTTATCCAAGAAATATCCGGTATTCACGATATAACAGCAGACCCCTTTTTCGAACAAGCCTTTGAATTTGTCATAATCCTGTTCAAGTACATAGGTCCGAAAAGGATTGGCATAGGGCTCAAAGACCAAGGCATCTCGATCGACATTTTGCAGTATCTTTTCTGCGGTTGTTCTTTTTGTTGCGAGACAGGCCCCCATCGCTGCGGCTAACTTCGGATCGCTTATTTTTATGACCGGCGGCAGAGAATGGTCTTGCATGAGCCAAACGATGGAATCAATGTGCTCTTCCATCTTGTCCACGCGATTTGCCGCCCAAAGTTTTGATTTAATTGCACGGCCATTGCCGTTGCGGATATCTTCTGTGACGGGAACCAGTTTCCCATCGCTCTCGATGGTCGCCCCACAGTTTTGTATGGTGACAAGAAACTTGTTGTCGGGAGAAAGCAGCGGGTAATCCTGTGTTTTGTCAAAATAAGATGGTTCAAGTGCAACGGTCGATCCGTTTTCCATGGAAATGATATAGGCATCATCATGAAGGACAGTCACCTCGTATTTCCCGTCGTGCTTCGCATGAGTGAGGGTAGATTTTCCCGAACCCGAAAGCCCGAAGACGCCTATCACGTGCCGTTTCCCGTCTTTTCTGACCATGCGTTTTAGCCCGCCATGGCAGGAAGCGTAACCGTTGCGGTTTGCAACTCCCCAAGCAACCGTCAGCGTACCTTTCTTATGTTCCCCAAAATAACGCAATCCAAGCAGGCAAGCGCAATTATGTTCGGGATCGAAATAAGCCAAGCCGTTTGGATATCTGGCATCTTTCCAATCAGGGTCGGAGAGAATGTACAGATCAGGTTCCTTGCCGATTTTTTTTGAAGCGGCATACATCTGATCATAAGTGTCATTCATATATTGAAAATTCAACAACCAATTATACATTGTGTTTTCATAGGTCTCCGGAATCAGCAGATTCGCTTTTACCATGAAATCCGGATCAAGCCCGATGTAAGCTTGGGTATGATACATCGTTTTGTAGCGGGTCTTGAATACCGCTTCGCGAAGAAGCGCTGCGATATCGGCTTCAATGACTCCTTTTTCGCCAAGTATAATTCTGGCTCCGGCAAATCTTCCGACGGTTTCGCCATCGTTAAAGAGCAAAATTTGAGCATCTTTGGGAAGACCTATTTTTTCAGGTTCAAAAACCGGCATGTCCAAGGCGATGGTACCCGCCGAGGCTTTTGCTATTTCGTAAGCCGTTTTCAGATCCGTGATTTTTTTTACGTTATTCCCGTAGAATGCGGTTTCGATGGTCGTTCTCGACATGGAGAACGCGATGTTGCCGCGTCCAATCTCCTCTTTGGCGAATTTTGCGTTTGTAGACACTTGTTGCCTCCCGGGTCATTCCCCATTGTCTTTCTTCTTGCGCTTCGATTTCAGCCCGTTAATACTTGATGTAATCGACGATCTTCATTTCATTTCCGATCGGTTCAAGATAATAAATCCAATGATAGCTTGCGCTGCTTGTCCTGCCGGCTTCTGTCTTTGTTATTTTTTCAAATACCCAAGCATAATAACCGTCGCCGCCTTTTCGGATTTCTCCGATTTCAAGAGCATCGAAGGTCTCGTTGATCTTTCCGACTTTTGAATAGCTGCTGGCGCTGCGATACGCACGGCTGCCCTCTTTTGTGAGGTCGATGACACTGTCGCTTCCGCCGTTGACGTAATCAATCCAGCCGGAATCAAAAGCAATTAGAGTCCTGACGATTTCCTGATCATAAAGCACCGAGTTACCTTTTGCATCCTCACGCCAGACATTTTCGGTCAAAGGAACGGAATTGTTGATTGCAGAGCTGCCATAATCTTTGCCGCTCACATAGGCTAAATCAGGGTTTGCCGTCACCGAAGAGATATTATTGTTGCTCGCTTTTGCCTCTTCAATCAAGACCGCTTTGTCTTTAGCGGGAGTGGTGTCAATCACCACGGGCTTTTCTTCTTCTTGGGTCTGCTCAGGCTCTTCGGGTTCTTCTTCTACCGGAGTTTTTTCTTCTTCCGCTTTCTTGTCATCGCGGTCGAAAAGGCCCACGATTTGATTTCTGAAATCGCCCAAGGTATCTACCATTCCTACTTGGAATTTTGTAATCGCTTCTGCCGCCGCGCTTTCGGGCGCCATAAATTTTATGCCCAAAGTAATGATTTCCAAGGCAAGCAACA
>JAQUBU010000072.1 GCA_028686565.1 Syntrophomonadaceae bacterium | reverse complement strand
CTGGGAATAACCCAGCCAGGTAGCAGGCAGTTCCCAGTTGTTCTCCAGTGCAAATTGATATAGAGCAGAACCTGGGTAAGCCATAGCACTATAGAAATTGGCCATTTCGCAGTTGAGTTCAACTGCTAAGTTGAGTGTCTCCTGCATTGTCTCGTAATTGTCATCTGGCAGTCCGAAGATATAGTTACCAACTATATTAATCCCTGCATTTTTGATCCCTTTAACCGTTTCCCTGATATCATTCTGGTTGATTCTTCCTTTTGATACCCCGTTACGTACATCCTTGTTTCCCGATTCTATACCTATAGCTAACCAGTTAATCCCTGCCTCTTTAAGGGCCTCAAGGTGTCTGGGTTTTACCGAATCAATCCTGGAATAGGCCCAGATATTGAAACCGAAATTCCTTTCCTTAAGCAATTCGCATAATTTAAGGAAATGGTTTTCATTCAGTACAAACATTTCATCTGCTATTTTGATATTTTTAACATTATAATTTAGGGCAAGCAGTTCAAATTGTTTTATGATAAATTGCGGCTCCCAATATCTGATACCAGGCCTGCCAAACGGCGCATTTATACAGCAAAACGAGCATTTGAACGGACATCCCAGGCTTGTATAGAGAGAAGCATACGGTTGGCGTTCCTTTATGTTGCCGAAGCAGTGCCAGTTGTGAGCCCGGTAGGTTGACATAGGTAATAGATCAAATGCCATTCCAGGAAGCTCTTCAGCCAGCCTTTCTTGTGCGATAAGGGGCGCAGGTCCGCTAAACACCGGTTTCCCCTCCTTCCTGTACCACAAGCCTGGAACTTTGGCAAATTCGTTTTGATCTTTAAGGTTCGTCTCTAACAGTGCCGAGATAGTGTAAGGACCTTCACCCTGACAGACAAAGTCAGCTTTTTCATCCAAAAGTGTTCTCTCTGGCAAAGCAGAGATATGTCCTCCTATCAGAATAACCTTATATTGGGGGTAGTTTTCCTTGATTCGGCTGCAGAGTTTGCCGCCAGCATACATGGTTTGTGTGGATGCGGAGGGATGCTGGCCATATACTACAATTACAACCAGTCTAGGATCATATTCGGGAAGCTTCAGTGCAGTCTGATTAACACTCAACTGTTCACCCTCGGCATCCAACAAAGCCACCGAATAACACTTTTTACGTAAATAGTTGGCTATCAGGGCAGCCCAAACCGGTGGTTCAACAGCAGCGAGGTCACCGCTCAACTCTTGGTACACTTCATTTCTTGCATTAGGATTGATAATAAGAACATCTAATTTCTTCATCTTACCTGCTCCTGCTTTCAATCAACTTATAGGCTTCAAATAAATTTTCTGCTATAAGCGTTTCTTTTTTGATCTTACCTATTTCGCCCAGGCCATGGCCAGTAGTTACCAGGATTGTGTTTACTCCAGCTCCATATCCAGCATATACATCACTGGCTTTATCACCGATCACAAATGATTTTTTCAAATTAATAATATGCTCGGCTTGCGCTTTAAACAAAAGTCCGGATTTAGGATTGCGGCAATCGCAATTTTTTACTTCGCCATAGCAAGGATGATGTGGACAATAATAATACCCATTAATTTGGGCACCTGCTGCTTCCAGCAGCCTACTTACATAATTATGAAGGCGGTCTACATCATCGCAGTTATATAATCCCCTGGCCACACCTGCCTGGTTAGTAACGACAATAACCAAATAGCCAAGCCTGTTAAAGCCTTTAATCGCTGCTAGCGATCCCTGTATCCATTCCCAGTCTTCAGGCTTATATAAATAATTCTTTTCTACATTGATAGTGCCATCTCGGTCCAAAAAAACTGCCTTGTTCATACATCATAAAAATTTCCTTCCTTCAGTCACCCGCTTGGTTAAGCAGTTCACAGAGACTTAGAATTTCCTTTTCCTTAAGTTCGGGATAATTCCCTATATAAAATCCATAAAAATGAATGTGTTCCACTTCAGGATATTTCTTGTATTCATCCTTTGGTACAATACCTTCGAGGTAGGGTTGCCGCAGCTGGTTTCCTCCTCCAGTCGTTCCCCTTCTGAACTCAATACCTGCATCTCTTAAATTTTCAATAACAGCATGACGAAGCTTGTCATCGGCATTTTTTAGAATCAGTATAAAGGCATAGTTGACACTGCCTTCAACAGAAAAATCTGTACGGTATTTGATTGGATCAAGATGATCTAAAAAGTATTGAAAATTCTTTACCCTCCTGGCATTATTCTCATCTAGACGCTTTAGTTGCTTTCTGGCAATGACTGCATTTAATTCGGTACTTCTCACATTAAACGCTGGATAGGCAAATAAAAATTCCGGGTTCGTATCGGGATAGCTATCTTTATAAAAATCTTTGACTTTTTCGGAATCTGCCTCTCTGACCAATCCATGGGAACGGAGCATGCGCAACATTTGGTATACTCTTTCATCATTAGTACAAATCATTCCGCCTTCAACTGAAGTCATGTGATGGGCATAGTAAAAGGAAAAGTTGGACATTAACCCGTATGTGCCCAGTTTTCTACCCATAAAAGATGCTCCATGGGATTCGCATACATCCTCGATGAGAGGAATATTTTTATCCTTTAGTTCGTCCAATAAAAGCTTACTCAGAGCATTAAAACCTAGGACATGAGTTAAAAATATGGCTTTTGTATCAGGGGATATTTTTTGCATGATTTCGTTTTCATCCATACCCAGCGTTTTGGGATTGACATCCACAAAGACGGGTTTGAAGCCATAGTTCAATACTGAGGCGATATCGGAAACCCAGGTTAATGTAGGTACAATGATTTCTCCTGTACCGAAAAGGTGCTTTATGACGGCTATGCTGAGAAGATTGGCTGAGGCACCGGAATTTACAAATACACTGTATTTTGCACCCAGCCACTCGGACCATTCCTTTTCGAATTCCTTTACATTTTGTGACTGGGTTAATATGCTGTCCTTCTTAAGAAACTCGATAAGTGCATTTCGATCTTCAATAGTAATGTTATTTTTCATCAAAGGCCATTTGAAAGCCATATATACCCTCCTACTTCGTCAATTATTTGAGCTAAGATATATTATGGGTATGGCTTATGTTTTGTTACATGATATTGATTGATATATTCAAGTTAGCGTTATTTATAGTATTGGGGCACCAAAATATGATTAGAATGTTATCCACAAATCAAAGGCGGTCTCCGGTTTATCCGGTAGCCCGCCTTTAATTTTTGGTACCTAAAAACTAAATTAATAAATACATTCATTTACTCCACGTACCCATTTCTAATTATGTAACCTTATAAAAATCAATTGAATAACATATCCAATAGAGGTGAACATAAAATGAAAAGAGCATTAATCACAGGAATAACCGGTCAGGACGGTTCCTATCTAACTGAGTTTCTATTGGACAAAAGCTATGAAGTGCACGGTATTATAAGAAGATCAAGCAGCATTAATACCAAGAGGATAGACCATTTAATTGACAATCCGGAAATTTACAACAAAAGCCTATTTATTTATTATGGAGATTTAACCGATTCAAGTAATTTAAGTAGAATCATTGATAAAACCTGCCCGGATGAGATATACAATCTGGCTGCCCAGAGCCACGTACAGGTTTCCTTTGAAGTCCCCGAATATTCTGCCGAAACAGATGCAATTGGAACATTAAGAATCCTGGATGCTATCAAAGAAAAGCATCTAAGGACCACTTTCTATCAGGCATCTACTTCAGAACTCTTTGGAGGGATACCGGGAACAGAACCTCAGAATGAAAACACACCTTTTCATCCAAGAAGCCCTTATGCAGTCGCAAAACTCTATGCATACTGGATAACGGTAAACTACAGGGAAGCATACAATATATTTGCATGCAATGGGATACTTTTCAACCATGAATCCCCTAGACGTGGTGAAACTTTCGTTACAAGAAAGATAACCAGAGCCGTATGTAAAATAGTAGCAGGCAAACAGGATAAATTAAGTCTGGGCAACCTTGATGCTAAAAGAGACTGGGGTTTTGCCGGAGACTATGTAGAATCCATGTGGATGATGCTACAGCAGGAAAAACCTGACGATTATGTAATAGCCACCGGAGAAACAACCACTGTTCGACGATTTGTAGAACTGGCATTTAAAGAAGTTGGCATTGCTATCCGGTGGAAAGATAGCGGTCTTGAAGAAAAAGGATATGATGTATCTACTGGTAAAATTCTCATAGATGTGAATCCGAGATTTTTCAGACCAGCGGAAGTAGAATTGCTCCTCGGTGACCCCACAAAGGCGGAACGGCAGTTAGGCTGGCGGAGGAAAGTGGATTTGAAACATCTCATCAGGATGATGATGGCTTCAGACTTCAAAAATATTACCGGTCAGGATATTGATTCATATAATCAAAAGTCTTCAAATAGCTAATATTTTATTTTTGTTGTTTCAACCTGCTATTAAGATATAGCTTGGAGGAACTGCTGCAGCATAATGGATATAAAAAGTATCTGTAACTAAATGAGAAAACTACTGCCTGAGCGGCCAAATCTGATGGAGAATATAGAATTTCAAAAAAATGCGGCAGGGTTCTTCCCTGTCGCATTTTGCAGTTTTTTTACTTCGTTTTGGAATTAGCATGGACCATCAAGAACGTTTCGGCAGCAACCAGTAACATACGCTTATATAAACATTTTGATCTTGTCTTTTTCCCAATCTTTCAGCCGCTTTACCGCCATAGAAACATTTGAACGCACATTTCCAATAAAGTAATCACATTTACAGGCCAGGTAAGTATCTTTAATAATCTCAATTCCTTTGCGTCTATTATCGGGAAAAGCTTTTACACAAAGCTCGTAATCGTTGATTGTCTTTCTGCTACAATCGGTATAAATGAGGATATCTCCATACATTTGTTTGTATTGTTCTAATACAATTTCGTCATCCGTAAGCAGAAAAATACGGGCAGAAGGGTTATCCTTCAGATAACAGTCTATTTCATGGGGATATTCGGCATTTACCTCACTCCAATGCGAATCCTCATTTAGTTTTGCACCGGCACGAACATGCACTGCCAGGATCGGCCCTGTTTCCATATGGTTATGATAAAATTCTTCAATTTCATCTACAATGTCCGGCCGCAGTTTCATATACTTATTGTTAATGTACCTGAAAACCTCGTCCTCAGTAAGCCCGTATGCGGGATGATCTTCCTTCACCCATGGCAAAATTTGATGCATCAGCAAGGAATTTACGCAACAGTTAAGATCACTCACCAGTACATTTGTATCACAGTTTATAAAACTGGGAACATCCCTGTATATCCCTGTCCATTTCGTCCTATCCTCCCGGAACACATTAAAAAATTTATATGTGGGAGGATAATAAGTATATTTATCATTAACAACATCACCGATAGAATAATCAGATACGGGCAAATAGTACTGTTCAAATGAATTATAATCTTCACCTAGCGTGTAATAACAATTTTCCCATCCCCAGTAAACAACTGGATGACGATTGGTAATTTCAGCAAGCAGGATCTTACTCTGAACATCATGTATATCTGACCAAAAGCCTCCCCCAATGTGCTTGATCAACAAAAACCGTTCATCCTTTGGATTTCCATCTATAATTTTGTTCTCACACATAAGAACCACCCCATTATAAATATTTTGATTATAAATTCTCTATAATCATACTGTTAGTATTTAGAATTATGTTTCGGAAGGCATTGGTATCCACAGCAGCTTGATTCTGTCTTTATCCCAGATTTTCAACCGGCTTACCGCCCAAGAAACGTTGGAGTAATTATTGCCAATAAAGTGATCGCATTTACAGGCTAGGTAAGTGTCTTTAATAACTTCAATTCCTTTACGTATCCCATCAGGAAAAACCTGCAAGAAGGGACAAAGACCGTTGATTGTTTTCTTGCTACAATTGGTATAAATGAGGATATCTCCATACATTTGTTTGTATTGTTCTAAAACGGTCTCGTCATCTGTAAGCAGAAAAATACGGGCGGAAGGGTTATCCTTCAGATAACAGTCTATTTCATGGGGATATTGGGCATTTATCTCTTTCAAATGGGGCATATTTTGAATTAAATCAGTGGAACGGATGTGCACTGCCAGGATAGGCCCTTTTTCCATATGATGGGTATGGTAGAATTCTTCAATTTCATCCGTAATGTACGGCTGCAATTTAATGTATTTATTGATGATATACCTGAAAACATCATCCCCCCAAAGTCCATATACGGGATGACCTTCTTTAACCCATGGCAAGATATCATATAGCAGGCAATGGTGAGTATGACTTTCCACTACATTAGCATCACAGTTAATGAAATCGGCGATATCTCGGTGGTCATAAAACCATTTATCCCCATCCTCCTGATAAATATTGTGGAATTTACATGTAGAGGGATAATAAGTGTATTTGTCGTTCACTATATCCCCGAGGGAACAATCGGATACAGGTAAAAAGTACTGTTCAAATGAGTTAAAATCTTCACCGACCGAATAACGACTAAAATCTCCCCAGAAAACAATTGGGCGGCGGTGGGTGATTTCCGCAAGAAGGAGCTTGCCCCAAACATTATGCATATCCGACCAGAAACCTGCCCTGGTTGATTTGATTAAAAAAAACCGATCCTCTCTAGGAATTCTTTCTATGACGCTCTCCTCATTCATAAATACCACCTCATTATACATACTACGGCTTTTCTTGCTCAAAGAATTTCTCTATTGAACTCCCCTTTTCTCTCCTATCATAATTCTGTTAGTAAAGTTATATTTTTCTATTAATGTATGTGATACCAATGAATTTGGTACCTAAAAATGAAACCAAACCAGTAGTAAACATTTACACCAGCAGCTTGATTTTATCCTTTTCCCAAATTTTTAGCCGCCTTATCGCAATAGAGACTTGGGAATGCCCATTACCTATAAAGTGATCGCATTTACAAGCCAGGTAGGTATCTTTAATAATTTCAATTCCTTTACGTCTTCTATCATTAAAAATTTTATAGCTAAGGTCATAATCGTTGACTGTCTTTCTGGTACAATCGGTATAAATGAGGATATCTCCATACATTTGTTGGTATTGTTCTAAAATGTCCTCATTATCGGTAAGTAGAAAAATGCGGGCGGAAGGAGTATCTTTCAGAAAGCAATCTATTTCTTGGGGGTATTTTGCATTTAATTGGTGCAAATTAGGCACCTCATTAATTTTTGCACCGGAACGGATATGCACGGCCAGGATAGGCCCTGTTTCCATATAGGTATGATAGAATTCATCAATTTCATCTACAATGTCCGGCTGCAGTTTCATATATTTATTGTTAATATACCTAAAAACCTTATCCTCAGTAAGCCCATATGCGGGATGATCTTCCTTAATCCACAGCATATACTGATCCATGGTTTGCCATAAATCAGTCACCAGTATATTTGCCTCACAGTCTATAAAACTGGGGATATCCCTGTATTGATGTTTCCCGTTAGAATACCCTTTAGTTGGTTCATTCTGGAATATGTTGAAGAATTTCCATGTAGGAGGATAGTAAGTGTATTTATCACTTACAACATCACCAATAGAATAATTGGACACGGGGAGAAAGTACTGTTCAAATGAATTATAATTTTCACCCACCGAATAATTACAGCCTTGATCTCCCCAGAAAACAATTGGATGACGGTTAGTGATTTCAGCAAGGAGGAGCTTACTCTGGACATCATGTACATCTCCCCAGAAGCCTGCACTCCATGGTTTGATCAATAAAAAACGTTCATCCTTTGGAATTCTATCCGTCACTCTTCTCTTATATTTTTCATCAATTCCATTTGCATCTTCAATTTGTTGCACAGCAATCCAATCATGTTGATTTTCCTCTTCGGGTTTAGGAACTCCTAATTTCTCATCAATCAGGTTCTTCACTGCCATAATTGATTTTCCTACCACAGCTGCAGGTTCAAATCCATTCATATATCGTATTAAAGAAAACCTTCCGGCAGGCCAGGGCCATCCATAACATAAACCTTTGCAGTATACAATATTATATTGACGATATCCATGCACAACCATTCGAATATCATTGTCCAGATCTGCAACCTCATAATGGGTTATTAACGCTTCATTTTGTTGAATTCTGATCCAATCGTGCTGGTTTTCCTCATCCAGAGTGGGAGATCCTATTTTTTCATCAATCAGGTTTTTCACTACATTGATTGATTCTCCTACCACAGCAACAGGTTCAAATCCATTGATATATTTCTCAAAAGAAAATCCGCCAGCTGACCACGGCCATCCATAATATAACCCCTTGTGATTGACAATATTGTAATTGCGGTATCCATGTACAACCAGCCGAACATCACTATTGTCCTGCTCTTCAGTTATATTTTGGATGCAAATTGAGGAAGCATACAATGTCTTCCATAGCCAGTCGGATAGCAACAGCACTGTATTGGAGGGGATTTTATTTATACTTCTCAATATTTCGTAGTAGACAAAAGGAATATGATTTCTAATCAAAAATGAACTTGCCCTGATATTATTTAATGACCGTTCTATCCCGGCCCAATCCTTCAATCTCAAACAGAACATGAGTCTAAGACATATTTCATCCGGCAGTTCTTCAAATACGAGACGACTATTTTCGTCATTGGGGAGTAGATCAATTTCACTGGAAGTAAAATAGTCTTCGATATCCTGAAGTATTTGCCAATTAACAGAGGAATCGCCACCCATCAACTCGTCAATTTTTATCATGATCTGATAAATTCCAAGCTCACAAAATGCAAATTTATCTGCTTTGCTTTGAAATGCTCTGATATTGAAACCACCGAATGAACAGGGCCAGGCATAGTATTTTCGCGAGCTGTAGTTGATACTAATTCCCTTGTAGTTCTCTATAATAACTTCTGGATCTCTTTTCAATATTCTATATATAAGAAAAAACATGGCTATTTGAGCAAGCACTATATTTGAAGATTCAGTATTAAAATTGATTGGTTGGGATTCTGTTAATTCAAATATTGCCTCCACTTTCGACTCTTCAAATGAAACCTGGGTAAATAATTGTTTAATTAGCCACTTAGATAAGTTTTGTTGAATTTCAGTTGGTATAAAGCTCCATGCAAGATGTCTCAACATGTCTTCTAAAACATTAAATAAATTGTCTTTATTTAAACGAATATTGTTTTCACTTTCCAATTCTTTTTTTAAAGCTGGCCAATCTCGTTTCCTTAAAAAAACAATCAATCGGGTGCATTTTTCTGGAGGAATACCTGGAAAAGCATACTGATTTCCAATATTTATGTCCATTTCATTGCAGCTATTCACCAAATGCCCGTAGATAGGATGCCATTTATTAAAAAAGGCATTGAAATCTATTTCCGCATAATCATCATTTGATTCGAAATTAAGATCATCAAACTCATTGTGAAACTCCACCCAAGCATCAGGACAAAGCTCCACTTTCCCACCATTATGCCACACCCTCATGGACAGATCCGGATCGACATAATAGTGTTTATAAAAAGGTTCATAAAAACCGCCCAATTGTGGAACTAAATTCCTTCTTATACAGGGAGTATAAGCATAATAAAAACCATAAGTTTTGCCTTCGGGTCCCGCTCCGTGAGCACCAAAACATCTAGCCCCAGCCAGAAATATTTCGTTATCATGAGGCCGCATGAACTCGATCAAATTCTTCAAGCAATCCTGTCCCAGACGATGATCATCTGGAATCGCAAAAACATATTTTCCGG
>JAQUBU010000071.1 GCA_028686565.1 Syntrophomonadaceae bacterium | reverse complement strand
AAGCCCGAAAAAGCAATAAAATAAACTGTTTAAAATTCCATATTGACGAACATCGCGAGCTATCTTATATGTCATTGCGAGTGCAGCGAAGCAATCCATCCATCGCCAAGTCATTTTAGATTGCTTCCCTACCGCTCGCAATTATCACAGGTAATAACCCGCCACGATAAACGAAAAGCGCAAATCGTTTTTCATTTACGTAATCAACTACGAGGGAAGATTGCCGCGTCGTTGCGCTCCTCGCAATTCTCACGGGTAATAACCCGCCACGATAAACGAAAAGCGTCAGACCGTTTTTCATTTACGTAATCAATTACGGGGGAAGATTGCCGCGCTGCGCTCGCAATGACAGGAAGGCGCTGTGCTTACAATAACAAGTACGTTAATTTCATAGCAATGACAAGCACACTAGTTATGTCGCATAATATGTCAACTACTAAAGTTGAGTTAATTAAAGAAATTAAGGGGTGGGTACCCTTACACAAAATGGGGACATTGCCCGAGGGAAGTCTGTAACCAATAAGTTGTAAGGTATTACTATAAAAGCACATAAAAAGTTAATTGAAGTAATTAAGGGGTGGGTCCCCTTACATTAAAGGAGGACGAGATTTTGGAAGCAAAAGACAGGATTATTCTGGCCCTGGATGTAGATACCCAGGAGCAGGCTTTGAATCTGGTAAAGATGTTAACCCCTTATGTGGGGGCATTCAAAGTAGGGATGCAGTTGTATAACAGCTGCGGACCCAGTATTGTAAATCGTATTAATGACTTGGGCGGGCGGGTTTTCGTGGATCTCAAGCTACATGATATTCCCAATACAGTTGCTGCCGCAGGACGGGTTTTGACCAGATTGAACTGTTTCATGTTTAATGTTCACGCGGCCGGAGGCCGGGAAATGATGAGCCGGCTGGCAGACGAGGTCAGCGATGAAGCCGCCAGGATGGGGATAGAAGCCCCTTTGATCCTTGCTGTAACTGTTCTTACCAGTATTTCACAGCGGGAACTCGAAGAAGAGATGCTGATATCCGGCATGGAAATCAGAGAACTGGTCGTACGATGGGCAGTAATGGCCAGACAATCCGGAATATCCGGAGTAGTCTGTTCACCGCAGGAGATTGGATATATTCGCAGTGTCTGTGGTCCCGGTTTTGTTATAGTAACACCGGGTATTCGTCCGTCCTGGTCAGAAAAGGATGACCAGAAACGGATCACTACTCCCCGACAAGCTTTGGAAATGGGAGCTGATTATATGGTGATCGGCAGACCGATTACAAAGGCGGATAACCCGGTTGAAGCAGCCCAAAAGATAATTGCAGAACTAGAGGAGGTATAGTTAATGTTGGACAAGACAGCAGCAACCAGGATATTTATTGATGCCCAAGCCCTATTGGAAGGGCATTTCAAACTCACTTCAGGAAGACACAGCAACCAGTATATGCAGTGTGCGCAGGTCCTGCAATATCCGCATTATACTGAACAACTGGCAGCAGATTTGGCTGAAAAATTCCGGAATGACAATATTGAACTGGTAGTAGGTCCTGCTATGGGGGGCATAATAGTAGCATATGAAGTTGGGCGCCAGTTAAAGGTACCAGCTATATTTACTGAGCGTCAGGATAGCAAAATGGTCTTGCGGCGGGGATTTGAGATTAAACCTGGTCAGCGCGTACTGGTGGTTGAAGATGTAGTTACTACCGGTGGGTCGGTACTGGAAGTTATTGATATTGTCAGGGAACAGGGCGGCAATGTTGCCGGGGTTGCAGTGCTGGTAGACCGCAGTGGCGGACAGGTTAATTTTGGGGTGAAACAGGAAGCCGTACTGGTTATGAATATTCAATCATGGGAGGCTGACGATTGTCCCTTATGCAAAGAAAACAAGGGACCTGCCATAAAACCGGGCAGCCGCAGCTAATCTTATTTTTAAATTATGAATTCTTAATTCTAAATAAATGAGGAAAATGCTCTGCATTTCTTTTTAATGAACTTTCATTATTATTGGGGAAAAACGCAATTAGGATAATTAGATAGGTTATGGAGGTAGAGGCTTTTGAAGGTCTTTTTAAACGGACAGGAAATGCAATTTTCTGAGGGCGGCTATGAGTATGTTTTTATGAAACCATATAAAAAGCACCAGCAAAGGACAATTGAACGTGATAATGGCAAGCTTTCATTACAGCTCTATGACAATGGTGTACAGATTCGCACCCTAATAACCAAAGAGGAAGTAGCAACATTAATCAATCGTGATGTGGCTATCGATATCAAAAACAACAAAGTATATATCCTCGAAGAAGGCAATAAAGTAACTAAAAACCCTGACGGCTCAGTTGAGGTAGAATAAGGGTGACAAGGGGACGGTCCTTTTGCCCCTCTTGTCACCTTATTAATTGCTTGATTCGTTCCGAGAGCGGGTTAACCATTATGGTCCAATAATTATCATAAATAACCATACCTGGCTTTGCCCCTCCCGGTTTGCGTACATTGGAGCGGAAAGTATAATCAACCGGGACTTTTTCAGATTGTCCAGCTTTACTGAAATAGGCGGCCAGACCGGCGGCCTCTTCCAGAGAGGCATCAGGAACTTCCTCAATGCGGTTGGTTTCTTTGGGTAATTTAATAATCACATGGGTACCGGGAATCTGCTGGCTATGTAACCAGAGATCGTGCTTTTCCGCTTGTTTTAGTGTAAGCAGATCATTTTGGCGGTTATTCCTGCCTACCAGGATTACCAGCCCGTCAGTGGAAATGAATTTGCGGGGCTGGCTTTTTTCTGTTGCGGTGCGCGAGCGCCGCTCTTTCTGATAAAATTCCTTTTCCAATTCCTCCATAATCTCGCTAACTTCCCCTGGTGTTTCCGCTTGTTTTACCATTACCATAACTGATTCGAGGTAATCAATTTCAGCCTGATTTTTTGCCATAAGATTTTCCAGGTGTTGCAGAGCTTTCTTGCTCTTGTTGTATAATTTATAGTATTTTTGAGCGTTTTGCATCGGTGTATAGCGCGGGTCCAATGCAATCTCCATGGTTTCGTCATTATAGAAGTTATTTACTATTGCCGCCTTCTGACCTTTGGATAACTGATGGCCATAAACCGTCAGCAATTCGCCCCAAAGCTGGTATTTCAGGTTTTCCTGGGCTTTGACCACATCACCTTCCTGGTAAAATCTTTTTTTATAAGCTTTGTCTAAAACAACCTTAATATTTTTAGAAAAATTGATTTTCATCGATTCCAACCGAATTCTTTGCAGTTTGTCTTGATAAAATGAATCACAGGCTGCATTCATGCTGCTGAAAAGATGGAACTGGGTTGATGGCGAAGGACGGGAAATATCATATACTGCATAATCCAAGGGTAAATTATTATCATATAGTACGACAGGTTTTATATTGCCTTCATCTATATCTTGCAATAATTCCCTGATGGCATAAAATACCCGGTTTAACTCGTTTTCGCCGCATTGCTCAACGGCAAGATCGGGGTCAAGCCCGGTTCCTAAACATATTTCCCGGGCAGAAAAAGGACTTATTCCGGAAAAGACCTGAAAAATGGCTGATGCCAGACTGCTATTCTCATCCTGTTCCCACATATGTCTGGTGAATTCTTCAAAAGCAACTGCCAGCGGATTAAGTTTTCCCTGCGGGGGGGGAGCTTTATATTCTTTGCCTGGCAATACCTCGCGGTATGAACTGAGTTCACTGCCATATCTTTTTATAGCATCTATAATAATATTGGTTTCAGGATTGACTAAAATAATATTGGAATGCCGTCCCATAAATTCACATATTAGCAATTTGTCTTTCCATTCGCGAAAATCATCCAGAGCTTCTATTCTTATCTGTATTATACGTTCAAAATCAATCTGTTCAATTTCTTTGATTTTGCCGCCTTCCAGGTATTTCCGTAATAACATGCAAAAGGCCGGTGGCTTGACCGGGTTGCTTTTCTTGGCGCTGTCTATGTGTAGTCTTGACCAACGGGCATTTGCGGAAATCAATAAACGCAGGCTGCCCATTCTAAACTGCCGAATAGAAAAAGATAGTTCGTCTTTTTCCGGTTGGTATATTTTATCAATTCGAGCATTTCGTAAAAGCTCATTTAATTCGCTACATAAGGTTCGAATGGTAAAACCATCGAAAGGCATAAAAATTCCTCCTTTGACAGCCAAAGTATAGCATGGGCTCCGGTATATGACAAATATCTGCGCATAATAATTAAAAGGAATATATATATCAAAAAGCGAATTCAACAATATATAAAGAGGCGAAAAGATGTCCCCCGCTTTTTTAGCGGCGGGTTCTGATCTACCGCCTCGTTACAGAACTGCTCCGCAGTTCTTCCGATGCTTAAAGGGAATGGGGGTGAGATTCCATAATGACTCAGATGCTGAAAGCCCTTTATAATGACCTGCTTAAACAAGTATCCGTACTGGAATCATGTAAAAAGGAAATAAGCAGCGAAATATTGATAACCAGGAAAGGCAAAGTTCGTCTTCCTTTAATATATACTTTTTTAAGTTATGATTTGGATAAACATGAATTATTGGAACATGCTACTGTTTTAGCTTTAAGCAATTTCGAGGAAAATATAATTGAAGACTTGCAAAAACTTTACTCTCATCATGAAGGGGAAGAGCTGATAGATAAAATCCGGGCTGAGATTAAAATGATTAAAAAATTCATGCAAACCATTAACAAAGCAATAAAATATCCGGATGCCATTTCCTTTTATGAAAGGCGCATGATACAGGAAATTAGCAAATATGTTGTGGAACAGGCGAGGTTATACAATGTGCTTTGATAATACATTAGCTCAAATGCATTATTCAGAGGGTATTCTTGGGGAATCAATATTGACTTATTAAGCAAAATGCATAAAACTATTGGCTAAGAAAATGCAGGAGGTAAATTGTCATGTCCGATAAGCACAGAGTAATAGTAAGCGGAGCCTTAGGAAAAATGGGACGGGAAACTATTAAAGCAATCGCCGGCGATAATGAACTGAATTTGGTTGGAGCAGTAGATATCAAAGCCCAAGGTGAATCTGTTGCTGAGCTTACCGGGCTGAAAGATTGCGGTATTCAATTGGAGAACGACCTGGAAGCCGCTATCGACAGGTTAAAACCGGATGTTATGGTTGACTTCACAAATCCCCAGGCAGTATTTAACAATACCAAGACAGCATTGCGCCAAGGAGTTACTACTGTTGTTGGTACTACCGGATTAAATGAAATAGAGCTTAAACAACTGGCTAAATTAGCCAAGGAAAACGAGGTAGGTGTAGCCGTAATACCTAACTTTGCAATAGGCGCAGTTCTTATGATGAAGTTTGCCCGCGAAGCAGCTTTGTATTTTCCTGATGTAGAGATAATTGAACTGCATCATGACCAAAAGATGGATGCTCCTTCAGGTACTGCTATTAAAACCGCGGAAATGATTAATCAAAACCGTTCTTTACGACCGCCCCGCAATATTCGGGAATTTGAAAAGGTAACTGGTGCCAGGGGAGGGGATGTGGAGCAGGTGAGAATACATAGTGTCCGTCTTCCAGGCTTGATAGCTCATCAGGAGGTAATATTCGGAGGAGTTGGTCAAGGACTTAAAATCAGACATGATTCATTCGACCGGATTGGCTTTATGCCTGGAGTTGTGATGGTAATAAAAAAAATGATACATAGGAAAGAACTGGTTTACGGGATGGAAAACCTGCTATGAGCATGATGGAAGAGTAATTGTGTTTACAGGTAATAAGGAATATCAGCAGCCGGTATGTCCTGATTGTGGTCATTATCTGCTTTTTGAACAGGTGAGCTTAAAAAGGCAAAACCTATCAAATTGGGGCACAGGGTTTAATATCTGATGTAAATCTAACTCCCAATGCACCTGAGATCCCGCAATATGAATTTTTAATATGCAGTCGATGTGAGAAATCATTTGAAATAAAGTATGATAAACTGGGCCGAAACTTGCGCGGTGCCAAATCTTAAAATTTTATAAGTTATACCCATCTGGAGGGGCAAATCATGAATTTGCCCCTCTTTTTTTGGGGGAGGCGGGAGGACCTTTCTCTTTGTCCTAAAAAAACAAAAGCTGTGACAAGCACCATAGCCATTTCGAATACATATAATGCTCTTAATTAAAGCATTTTTTGGAACTAAAGGAGGCCGTTATGGGTGAGTTCAGTACTTTCGGGGACTAAAATTGCAGTGCTGGGCGGCGATGAACGCGAACTGATCCTAATTTCTGAGTTGGTTAAGATGGGTGCGACAGTAGTTGTTGCGGGATTTCCCAAGGCAAAAGTGGCACATGGGGCATTCGCGGTAAGTTCTGCTGAGGAAGCATGTAAAGAAGCTGAAGTGCTTATTTTACCACTGCCGGGTACGAGTCAGGAAGGTATTATTCGGGCTGTTTATACAGAGGAAGAAATCAGGCTGAGTGAAAAGGCAATTACCAGTCTGGCACCTAATGCTGTGGTAATAATTGGTTCAGCTCGCCAGTATTTAAAGGATTGGGCTCAAAAATATGCCTTTGAATTATTGGAAATAGTTGAAATGGATGAAATAGCTATATTAAATTCCATTCCCACTGCTGAGGGAGCAATTCAAATAGCTATGGAAGAAACCGCTATAACCATTCACGGAAGTAAAAGCTGCGTGATAGGCTTTGGCCGCGTAGCAGTAACCCTGGCACGACTGCTCAAGGCAATGGGTTCAGATGTAACGGTAGTAGCCCGAAATCAGGGTCAGCTGGCAAGAGCTCATGAAATGGGCTGCAAAAAAGCGGATTTTCCAGAACTTCTTGAGATTATTAAACATAACAATATTGTATTTAATACGGTTCCCAGCATGGTTCTAGGCAGAAATATACTAAGATATGCCAACCCCGACACTTTAATTATTGACCTGGCAACCCAACCGGGCGGCACTGATTTTGAAGCAGCCAACGAATTTGGCTTGAAGGCGATTCTTGCTCCGGGATTACCCGGAAAAGTAGCACCTGTTTATGCAGGAAGAATTCTGGCGGACGTAATTCCCCGCCTGATCATTAATGAAATGACTCGAATGAAAAAAAACATTCTTTTTGCTTAGATAAAGGAGGTGCAAAAATGCAGAGAACACGCTTTAAGGGAATAAAAATAGGGGTAGTAATGACTGGCTCCCATTGCACAATCGGAGATGTGATTCCTCAGTTAAAGAAACTCAAAGAGGAAGGTGCCGAAATTTATCCCATATTATCTTATACAGTTAATGATGTTGATAATCGTTTTTATCGTGTAAATGACCTGAAAAAGCAAATAAGAGAACTCAGTGATAATCCTATAATTAATAGTATTGTGGCTGCAGAGCCGATTGGACCGCAAAAGCTGCTGGACCTGGTAGTCGTTTTACCTGCAACCGGGAATACCATTGCCAAATTGGCCAACGGTATTGTTGATACACCTGCATTAATGGCGATTAAAGCCCATTTACGCAACCAACGGCCAGTGGTCATTGCCATATCAACAAATGATGCTCTGAGTATAAACGCAAAAAACATTGGTTTATTATTAAATATGAAAAATATATTTTTTGTACCCTTCGGCCAGGATAATCCATTGGAAAAAGCAAATTCCATGGTTGCAGATATGGAGCAGGTTTTAGATACCGCTATATGTGCTTTGCAAGGCAAACAAATCCAGCCGCTTATCCGGGGACCATATTAAATTTCTTGAATAACGAATTTGTTGTGCTAAAATAATAGTCAGACAATTTTTTTCAGGAGGTCAAGCATGTGGCAGAAGGCGTAAGATTGGCAATAGTAGGAGCAACGGGTGTGGTAGGACAGGAAATGTTGAAAGTGCTGGAAGAACGCCAGTTTAACGTCAGGGAACTTATATGCCTGGCTGATCCTCGCGAAGCCGGAACACCCATTAAATTTCGAGGTGAAACATTCAAGGTTCAGGCAGTTAGTGAAGAAGCTTTTAAGCAAGCTGACATCGCTTTGCTTGCGGTCGGCAGTGAGATAAGCCAGGAACTGGCGCCATTGGCCATTAAAAACGATTGCCTGGCAATCGATAACAGTTATGCATTCCGCTTGCAGGATGATGTACCATTGGTGGTTCCTGAAGTAAATCCAGAAGATATAAGTCTTCATAAAGGCATAATATCCAACCCCAATTGTTCGACGATAATTATGACAGTAGCAATTAATCCTATTCATAAAGCTGCAAAATTAAAAAGAGTAATCGTTTCAACCTATCAGGCGGTTTCCGGAGCAGGAAAAGCAGGGCTGGAAGAATTGGAAGCAAATGTGCGGGCCATTATAAGTGGTACGGAGATGCAGCCCCAGGTTTTTCAATATCCTATAGCCTTTAATCTTATTCCCCATATAGATATTTTTGTGGAAAATGACTATACCCGCGAAGAAATGAAACTGGTATGGGAGACCAGAAAAATCATGCATGCTCCAGATTTGAAAATCGCTCCCACGGCTGTCAGAGTTCCCGTTTATCGCAGTCATTCAGAATCAATTAATGTGGAAACTGAGATTCCAATTAGCTTGGAAGAGGTCAAACGTATTTTCGCAGCGACTCCTGGGGTAGTGGTTCAGGATGAACCGGGCAATAATGTTTATCCCATGCCGCTTTATACCTCCAATAGTGATGAAGTATATATAGGGCGAATTCGCAAGGATTTCTCGGTTGATAATGGTATTGCGTTATGGGTTGTAGCTGACCAGATACGAAAAGGAGCAGCAACCAATGCAATTCAAATAGCAGAGATTGTTGTGCAAAAAACTCTATACTAATACAATACCCCTGAAAAATATATAATGGTGGTGAAAAAAATGACATTTCCCAGGCTAATGACGGCAATGATTACTCCTTATGATGAAAACTTAAAGGTAAATCTAACAAAAGCTGGAGAACTGGCAGAATACCTGTGCAATAACGGCAGTGAAGGAATTGTGGTATGTGGAACGACCGGTGAATCACCGGTACTATCCAGTGATGAAAAATTAGAACTGTATAGTACCGTGCAAAAAAGGGTCGGTGATAGGGCAATGGTTTGGGCAGGAACCGGTTCAAACAACACTGATTCCACTATTAAACTAAGCCGGGAAGCAGAAAAAACCGGGGTTAAAGGAATTATGCTTGTGGTTCCCTATTATAATAAACCAAGTCAGGAAGGACTTTATCAGCATTTTAAGAAGATTGCCGATAGTTTATCAGTGCCTGTGATGCTATATAATATTCCCGGGCGCACCAATTGTAATATGATTCCGGATACTGTAGCCAGGCTTGCAGCTGTCGATAATATACTGGCACTAAAAGAATCAAGCGGTGATATGGATCAAATGTCTTTGCTGAACAATACTCTTAAAGGAAAAATCACCGTATATTCGGGAGATGATTCTCTAACCTTGCCCATGATGGCCCTGGGTGCTCATGGAGTAGTAAGTATAGCATCACATTTGGCAGGTAAAAAAATCAAAGCCATGATCGATGCTTTTACAGCTGGCAAAATCGCGGAGGCTAGAGAACTCCATAGTATTCTTTTTCCTATTTTCAAAGGCTTATTCATAACTACTAATCCTGTACCCTTAAAGGCGGCATTAAATATGCTGGGTATGGAAGTAGGAGGCTTGCGTTTGCCCTTATGTCAAGCTAATGAGAAAGAGATGCAATTTATCAGGGAACTATTACTTAAATACGATTTATTGAAATGATGTTTATATAGTTTAACTTGTAATAATTAACTCAACTTTCTGACCAAAAGAACAGGCTGAAAAGCCCGAAAAAGCAATAAAATAAACTGTTAAAATTCCATATTGACGAACATCGCGAGCTATCATATATGTCATTGCGAGTGCAGCGAAGCAATCCATCCATCGCCAAGTCATTTTAGATTGCTTCTCTACCGCCGCAATTATCACGGGTAA
>JAQUBU010000070.1 GCA_028686565.1 Syntrophomonadaceae bacterium | reverse complement strand
TTGAGGTCGACTCGCAATTTGAAATTACTCCTGCTGCAGCACCACGTTTTGTCCCTAAAGGACGTATAGCAATGACAAGCATACTAGTTTCATAGCAATGACAGCGCGATGGCACTGCTCGCAATGACAGATAGGCGCTGCGCTCGCAATGACAGGTAGGCGCTGCGCTCGCAATGACAGGTAGGCGCTGCACTCGCAATGACAGGAAGGCGCTGCGCTCGCAATGACAGGAAGGCGCTGCGCTCCTTGCAATGACAAGCACACTAGTTTCATAGCAATGACATATAAGATAGCTCGCGATGTTTGTCAATATGGAATTTCAAACATTTTATTTTATTGCTTTTTCGGGCTTTTCAGCCTGTTCTTTTGGTTCAGAAAGTTGAGTTAATGATATAAGTTTCGCACTTGACAGAAATTTGTAGCTTTCTTAGCGACGCCAGTTTGTAAATATAACTGGACCCCTTAAAAATCGGAGGCATACTTGCGCCTCGATAAAATATACTGTTTTAAGACATATAATGCAGTATGGAATAATTATAATGCATTAATGCATTATTAATAAATAAGCCCCTTATCTTAATTTAACGCCTACGTTATTAGTCTCAAATTAACAACTGGAGAATTGTATCGATATAATGCATTTATGCCTTAGTATTTAAGGCATAAATGCATTATTTTGTTGTAATTATTGGTCTTTTCCAGGCTGAAACTGTTTCATTTTTTCAGTAATGGCATTATTTTGGGATTAAATTGTATTGGCATGCTAATTGCATATTTCATAATTGACAGAAAAATTGAAATGTTCAGACAGGATAATGGGTTGCGGGAATTATCCTGTCCTATAAACCTAAGACCCACAACATTGTTTTATTTTTGAAAGGGGGGATTTAAAAGGTAATAGTGGTAATGATTCAGATCATCTAGAGACATATACTATAATAAATAGAAGGAGGAGTTACATGAGCTTTGCTGACGAATATAGAAAAAAACTGGTGTCCGCTGACGAAGCGGTTAAAGTTGTTAAATCAGGGGATTGGATTGATTACGGTTCATTTTTAGGTCAGGTCAGGGCACTGGACAAGGCACTTGCAAAAAGAAAAGATGAATTAAAAGACGTTAAAATATGGACTTGTGTTAATCCTTATCCTACCGAAGTAAATACTGCAGATCCCACAGGGGAGTCATTTGTTTGGCATAGCTGGCATTGTTCAGGCGGAGACCGCAAAATTGCTAAGACTAAGCCAGTTTATTACTCTTCTATCATTTATTCAGAATTGCCTCGCTATGTTCGGGAGCATATTGAACCATTGGCAGTAGCAATGCTGCAGGTTTGTCCCATGGATAAGTACGGTTACTTCAATTTTGGTCCTCAAAATACCCATTCCCGTGCTGTTTGTGATCGGGCTCAGAAAATAATAGTTGAAGTAAATGAAAAACAGCCCCGTTGCCTGGGAGGTTATGAGGAATGTGTCCATATATCGGAAGTTGATTTTATAGTTGAAGGAGAAAACCCGGCATTGCCCCAACTGCCCGCACCTCCTATATCGGAAGTAGATAAAAAAATTGCCAGCTATATTCTGGAGGAAATGCATGATGGGTGCTGTGTTCAATTAGGCATCGGCGGAATTCCTAACGCAGTTGGCATGATGATTGCCGATTCGGATTTGAAAGATCTGGGTTGCCATACTGAAATGCTGGTTGATGCCTATGTAGCTATGAGTGAGGCAGGCAGGCTGCCGTGCAACAAAAAGCAAATTGATCCGGGCAAAATGGTCTACACATTCGCTTTAGGAACTCAGATGCTGTATGATTTTCTGGACAATAATCCAAAATGCGCAATTTACCCGGTTAACTATACCAATAAGCCTGCTATATCATCTTTAAATGATAACCTGATCGGAATCAATAATGCCGTGGAAATAGATCTCTATGGGCAGGTTTGTTCTGAATCAGCCGGAACGCGTCAGATTAGTGGTACCGGCGGCCAATTTGACTTTGTTAATGCTGCCTATCACTCCAAAGGCGGCAAGTCATTTGTATGTCTGCCTTCTACAAAAGAAAGTACGGACGGTAAAATAAAATCTAGAATATGCCCGATTCTTACCCCAGGTGGAATAGTAACCGACACTCGTTCCATGGCACCAATAATAGTTACCGAATATGGGACGTTTTCTCAAAAGGGTATGTCAACATGGCAAAGAGCCGAAGGCTTGATCAATATAGCTCATCCAGATACCAGGGATGATTTGATTAAAGCAGCTCAGGCTCAGGGTATCTGGAAACAATCAAATAAGATCCTTTAATCATTAATTTTGCTAACCCCCAATTTATAAAAACATTTCACGCGGTAGGCACCCCCCTTGCCTACCGCTTTTCTGTTGGGCTATAATCAACATAATGAAAATCGATAGTAGGTGAGTAAGTGAAAGCAAAAATAGCTTATGGGAATCAGTATTTGGAAATTGCCATACCTGACAATAAGCTGAATGCCGTATTGCACAGCCCTGATTATCAAATAACTGCAGGTAATGAAGAAATAATACGGAATGCCTTGGGAAACCCGCTGGAAACCAGCCTGCTGCCCGAGCTGATCAAAAAGAAAAATGCTCATAATGCGGTTATTGTGGTTAATGACATAACACGTCCAACCCCATACCAATCCATTTTGCCCCCGCTGCTAAAGGAAATTGAAACTGGCGGTATCAAGTCTGATAATATCACCCTAATTGTAGCCACCGGTATCCATCGTCCCAACACAGAGGAAGAGAACCTGAGCATTTTCGGAGCAGATATCTGCCGCCGCTATAAGATCGAAAATCACAACTGTGATACTAACCTGACTTCATTAGGATATCTAAGCAATGGCATGGAACTAATCATAAATAAAACTGTTGCCGAAGCTGAACTGCTGATAACTACTGGCCTGGTTGGACTGCACTATTTTGCGGGCTATTCAGGAGGAAGAAAATCTATATTGCCAGGAGTTGCAGCCCGCAAGCTGATTGAAGCAAATCATAGAATGATGAGTGATTCCAGGGCTTGTCTGGGTAATTATCATGATAATCCGGTAAATGATATCATGTTGGAAGCCGCACACCAAGCCAAGGTGGATTTTACTATCAATGTCGTAACAGCGTCTAAAAACACCATTGCTTTTGCTGCGGCAGGGAATATTTATGAGGCCTGGATTAAAGCAGTCAAGTATTGTGAAGCTTCATCAGTAGTCGCTATCAAGGAAAAAGCAGATATCGTAATAGCAGGCTGCGGAGGCTACCCCAAAGATATTAACATGTATCAGGCGCAAAAGGCCCTGGATGCTGCGGTTTTGGCAGTTAAGGATGGGGGCATCATAATTTTGGCGGCTGAGTGCAGTGAGGGATTAGGAGAGGAAACCTTCTCCACCTGGATAAATGAAGCAACTTGCCCGCAAGATATAAATGAACGGTTCCTTAGTCATTTTGAACTGGGGGGACATAAAGCTTATGCGATTTGCAGAATACTGGAAAAGGCGGAAATTATGCTTTATAGCAGCCTTAATGATGAAACAGTAAAAAAGATGTACATGACACCGGTTCATGATATAGAAGCTGCAATTAAGATGGCTCTTGATAAACAAGGCGATAATGCCAGCATATTATTGCTTCCTGAAGCTCCTAAATTGGGAATTAAAATTAATCCTCAGGTATAAAGCACAGTTTACTTAAATAAAATAGGAGCAGCTTAAGTAATAAGGAGATATCCTATGTATTCTGAATTTATGGATTTATTTCCAGTAAATAGAATTAAATTTAATGAACCTTTAAAAAATCATACTTCTTTCGCCATTGGCGGTCCTGCCGATTTGATGTTTATCCCTGAAAGCATAGAGGAACTGAGAAAGGTAATCTTTTTATGCCAAAAACAGCAAATGAAATATTTTATTTTGGGGCAGGGAAGCAATATTCTGGTAAGAGATAAAGGTATCAGAGGTGTAGTTATCAAATTGAATAATATCTTAGCAAATATTACAGTAGATAAAGAACAGATAACAGCAGAGGCGGGCATCAGTATTTCAAACTTGGCGCAAGAGGCAGCCCGGCATGAACTGAGCGGCTTGGAATTTGCTGAAGGTATCCCCGGAAGCCTTGGTGGTGCAGTAGTTATGAATGCCGGAGCTTATGGCGGTGAAATGAAAAATGTTCTGCTCGAAGTTACGGCCATTAATAAAGACGGGAATATAAAAAAATATACTCCTGATGAAATGCTTATGACTTATAGAAAGAGCATTTTTCAGTTTAATGGCAGTATCGTAGTATCTGCTGTAATAAAGCTGCAAAAAGACAAGAAAGAGTCTATTAAAGCCCGTATGGATGATTATGCTGCCCGGCGCCAGGAGAAACAGCCCCTGGATTTTCCCAGTGCCGGCAGTACTTTTAGAAGGCCTGAGAATTATTTTGTAGGTCCAATGATTGAAGAACTGGGTCTTAAAGGATTTAAAATTGGCGGTGCCCAGGTATCAGCCAAACACGCGGGGTTTATTATTAATTCCGGGAATGCCAGTGCACGTGATGTGCTTGAGTTGATAGCATATATACAAAAAAAGGTCCGCGAACGCTATGGCGTTGAACTGCAAACCGAAATAAAAGTAGTCGGAGAAGAATAAAAGCCCATGGGAGAATAACTGTGAAAATACTGCTTACCACCCTTAATGCCAAATTCATTCATTCATCTCTGGCTCTAGCCTATTTAAAAGAATTCTGTACTGATGAACGATGGTCTTTGAATATTAAGGAATTTTCCATTAATGAAAGAAACGAAGATATCATGGCGCAAATATTTCACTATCAGCCAGATATACTTTGTTTTTCCTGTTATATATGGAATATAAAACCGATCCTTGAAATTTGCCGTGATTATAAAATGATAGCTCCCCAAAGCATTATCATATTAGGGGGACCTGAAGTAAGTTATGATGCCGGCAATATACTGGAAAATCATGAATTTCTGGATTGCGTTGTTCGGGGCGAAGGTGAAAGCACTCTGCAAGAACTTCTCCATGCTTTATTCAGCAATCAGCTTCCCGAACAAGTTAAAGGAATATCATACCGCCAGGGCAATCTGCTCTTCGATAACCCGCAGCGGGAATTAATTTGCGATCTTGACCAAATTCCTTCACCATACAAAGGAAATCTGGACAGATTTCATAACAAGATTATATATTATGAAACATCCCGCGGCTGCCCCTTTAATTGTTCTTACTGCTTATCTTCAACTATTAAAAGTGTACGTTTTTTTTCTTTGCCAAGAGTAAAAAAAGACTTGGCTTATCTGATCAGCCAGGGGATAAAAGAGATAAAATTCGTAGATCGTACCTTTAATTGCGATGAAAAGCGCGCCCAGGAAATAATGGAATTCATTCTGGGACAAGCCGGTGATACCAAATTTCATTTTGAGATTGCAGCAGAAATGCTGTCACAAAAATTTTTGTTATTCCTTAAACATGTACCACCTCATCGCTTTGATTTTGAAATAGGTGTCCAGTCAACCAATCCGGAGAGCTTAAAAGCAGTAAGACGCAGCAGTAACTGGCAAATTCTCAGTCAAAACATAAAAACCCTGCAAGAAGCCAAAAATATTCATATTCATCTGGATCTTATTGCGGGATTGCCCTGTGAAGACCTGAATACCTTTGAACTATCATTCAATGATGTTTATAAGTTAAATCCTGATGTAATTCAGTTGGGTTTCTTAAAACTGCTTAAGGGTTCAGATATTCGAAATCAATATGCGAAACATAAATATATTTTCCAGGTTGATCCACCATATCAATTCATGGCCAGCAAATACCTCAGTTATGCAGATATGCTCATGCTTAAAAATATCGAAAACCTGCTGGACAGGTATTATAATTCCGGTAATATGGCACATACTCTTCACTATATAGTTAATAGCATATATTCCGGCAATGCCTTTGCATTCTTTAAAAGCTTCGCTGTTTACTGGCAAGCCGCAGGCCTTTTTGCTTGTGCACATAAAAGGTCAGCAGAGTACAGTATTTTAGATAACTATATTAAGATTTATTTATCCGCTCAAGTTGAAATGCTTAATGAGCTTTTAAAATATGACTTCTTTATTAATAATCTGTCCTATAATCTGCCTGAAGGAATCATCAGCCACAATCCGCATGATGTAAATGAAAAGCTTTATACGCTTTTTAAGAATCAAGAATTTATGAAAATATACCTGCCCGAACTCATTTCCAAAACCCCGCGCGATAATAAAAGGCAGGTGCGATTGGAATATTTTAGCTATGACCCCTGTACATGTTTACTTGCTGCAGAAAAGCTTCCTTTTATGTTTATTTATGACCCCATCGAAAAAAGAGCCTGCCGTTCAATAAGAGTGCCGGCTACTTATCTGAATTAACTGGCTTGAACAATAGCCTGGAATAATTATATTATTAACTCAACTTTCTGACCAAAAGAACAGGCTGAAAGCAATAAAATAAACTGTTTAAAATTCCATATTGACTAACATCGCGAGCTATCTTATATGTCATTGCTATGAAACTAGTGTACTTGTCATTGCAAGCGCAGCGCCAACCTGTCATTGCGAGCGCAGCGCGGCAATCTTCCCTCGCCAAGTCATTTTGATTGCTTCTCTACCGCTCGCAATTATCACGGGTAATAACCCGCCACGGTAAACGAAAAGCGTTAGAGCATTTTTCATTTACGTAGTCAATTACCGGGGAAGATTGCCGCGTCGCTGCGCTTCTCGCAATTAGTCATGCAGCAAAGCTGCACCACAATAAACGAAAAGCGCAGATCGCTTATCGTTTATTGACAATGACCGGGGGAAGATTGCCGCGCTGCGCTCGCAATGACAGGAAGGCGCTGCGCTCCTTGCAATGACAAGCACACTAGTTTCATAGTAATGACAAGTACGCTAGTTTCATAGCAATGACAGGAAGGCGCTGCGCTCGCAATTCTCACGCGCTGGGCGCACCACAATAAATGAATACTTTTTGCGGTTCTGATTCATAATTTTACCATGGTACGAGTTCGATAGTTTCATAGCAATGACAAGTATATTTATGCACACCCGCACACCATAATCTGAGTTTTTCAGGAGCAACTAGTACTTTGTAAAGTCTAAAAGTTTATTTTATCCTCCGAGAAAAATTTTCGCAGGGGGAGGCGGAGGAGTGAGTAATACTGGACGTATTGCGATTGACGACAACGAAGACCTGCGAAAATTTGGCCGGTGGGAATTAAAGTTTTAGATTTTACAGAGTACTAGTTATGTCGCATATTATTCAACTACGAAAGTTGAGTTAATAATATGTATTTTATATATTAACGAGGCGATTCATTTTGTTTAATAAGTTAATTATCCTGCAGGATATTCTGGCAGCAATGCCCAGTCTGGCAGTTTCCTATTCCGGTGGGACTGACAGCAGTTTTCTTTTAAAAACGGCATTTGATATCCTTGGTGAAAAGGTTGTGGCGATAACTGCTAATGCAGGTATCTATCCGCAGCGCGAAATAGAAACTGCTAAAGATTTTTGTTCTTCTTTGGGGGTAAAGCAGTTAATTATTTCAACCAAACCGTTGGATATACCCGGTTTTAGTGAAAACTCTCGGGAACGCTGTTATTTGTGCAAGAGTGATCTCTTTAAAAGAGTAAAGAAGACGGCCTCAGAGATTGGGATAGAACAGATTGCAGATGGTTCCAATAAAGATGATCTTGATGATTTTAGACCTGGCATGAAAGCAATCAAGGAACAGGGAATTCAAACCCCCCTGCTCGATGTTTCTTTGAGCAAAGAAGAAATCAGACAGCTTTCCAAACATTTGCAGCTTCCCACCTGGGATAAACCCGCAATGGCTTGTTTAGCTTCCCGTTTTCCATATGGAGAGATCATCAACGCCCATAACCTTCAACTTGTTGAAGAAGGTGAAAACTATCTTTGGAATCTGGGTTTCAAACAAATGCGAGTGAGGATACACGGCGATTTGGCCCGTATTGAAGTAGGTGTCAGCGAGCGAAGCAGGCTGGCTTCAGTCGAGATAATGGATATGATATACAGTAAGTTTAAGGAAATTGGATTTTCTTATGTAACCATTGATTTAGGCGGGTATAAACTTGGGGGCGTGGACTAATTAATTTAATCCTAAAAGCTGCCTTTACAATAAAATGCTGTCCCTGTAACCATGTTAAGCGGGACAGCATTTTCAATTTTTTCTAAATGCTTTTTCTTGCCCGGATGAAGGCACTAAGCACTGCTCCATCTATATCTTTCACCTCACTGGCAGACAAATCGGGAAGGATCGTTTTGGCATCAAGACTGGAAAAATCATACGATCTGGTAATCTCAAGTTCAATGTCCTGAAATCCAGCGGCGGCTAATTTCAACTGGTATTCTTCCATCTTTAATGCGCCGGCTATACAACCAGCCCAAGCTATAAGATCCTGTTGAATTTTTGGGGGCAGAGTCTTACTAAGCACTATATCAGATACTGCGATGCGGCCACCAGGTTTTAAGACCCGGTGAGCTTCCTTGAGCACCTCATCTTTATCAGCGGAAAGGTTGATAACACAATTGGAGATAATTACATCTACAGTATTATCAGGCAGGGGAATATCTTCAATGTGTCCTTTCAAAAATTCAGCATTATTTACTCCTGATCTGCTTTGATTTGTTCTGGCTACTGAAAGCATTTCGTCAGTCATGTCAAGTCCATAAGCTTTGCCCTGCGGTCCTACACGTTTTGCCGACAAAAGCACATCCAATCCAGCCCCGCTACCCAGGTCAAGCACTACTTCACCTGGATTTAATTGGGCCAGCAGGGTAGGATTGCCGCAGCCAAAAGATGCAGCAATCAAATCTTGTGGTAATCCTTCCAGGTCACCTGTTTGATATAAGTCACTAGTAATAATGTCCATCTTGCCTTGATCATCACCAGAGCAGCATCCGGTGCCTGCAATCCCAGGTGAACAGCACCCGGTCTTAATGTTTATTGCCTGGGCATACTTCTGGCGAACAACTTCTCTAATATCCTCGGTGATAAAAATTCCTCCTTATTTACTTATATTTTTTAATCATCGGGAGATACTGCAGAGCAGTTTCTCCCGCACCATTGCAAAAGGTTGGGGATTAAGCACCCGAAGAAACTGCGCAGTAGCAGTTTCAACATACTGCTGCAACGAGACAGCGCTTCGTTGTAACCCCGCTGTCTGTTTTGTAGAATAGGAATCCCCCCACTTAAAGAAGCGAAGGATATATTTATTTCGCTAACGCTCAGGCACAAAACGCAATGATAATATTTCAATTCAGAATTTCGCTTCGTTATATTATTACAATTTAAAGTCCTGTTTTAATTGTTCTATATAATCTGCAATTTTATTACTGTTGGCAAAATAGTATTTCCATTTGCCACGGGGCTCTTCATTTACCAATCCGGTTTCAACCAGCTCTTTCATGTGATAAGAAACCCGTGATTGAATCATGCCCAGTTCATTCATGATCTCACAATTGCATAACCCCGTATGGGCATCCAGGTTGATATTGCTGCTAATCGGGCAACATGCTGAATCACCGCGTATCAGCATCATTAAAATTTTATAGCGAATAGGATCACTTAAGGCTTGCGCAATTTTAGTTTTATCCATACGAAAATCATATCAAAAATATTTGATATATGCAATAATATTTTTGATAATAATATTATTGCAGTATCTTGTAAAGAGTAATTGAGTTTACTAAAGCACATTATAGTGATAACTTTTATGTATTGTTAAAAAAGTATGAAACTTTTAGCATCAGAAGAAATTGCGGAGCAGTAACTTCGCACCTCTGCAACGTGGTGGGGGATTTAAATACCCAAAGAAACTGCGCAGTAGTTCAACATACTGCTGCAACGAGGCAGCGTCTCGTTATAACCCACCAACTGTTTTGTTAATAG
>JAQUBU010000069.1 GCA_028686565.1 Syntrophomonadaceae bacterium | reverse complement strand
TATGGAGTACGAAAACGGAGTTTGCCGGGTGGTATGTACAGGTGGTTCCAGCAGCCTGGGAGGTTTGGATTTTGACCAAAAGCTTTGTGAACATATATGTGCTAATTTTCAGGAAAATAATAATGTTGATTTGCTCTCAGATATTGTCGCCATGCAGCAAGTGCAGATAAATGCGGAAAAAACCAAATTGGACTTATCTACGGTAAAAGAAAGTTCAATATTGATACCTTATATTAGCATCTCGAGCAATGGCCCATTACATCTTAAACAAGTTATTAAACGTGAACAGTTTAATTATTTGAGCAGCCAGCTATTTTTAGAAATTGAGGATTTGATCCGTCAGACCCTGACCAGAGCTGAAGTTGACAAAGAATGGGTAGATATAGTTGTATTTGCTGGTGGTTCCTCCAGGATGCCGGGTTTTAGGGAAAAAGTTGAGGAAATATTTCCCGGCGTAGAAATACGAACAGAAATTAATCCTGATGAAGTGGTAGCACTGGGTGCTGCGCTGGAAGCAGCAATGCTTGCAGGACAAGTCAACTATGTTGAATTGCATGATGTAACCAGCCATACTTTGGGAATTGAAGATAACCAGGGTGAATTTGTACCATTGATTGCTGCGAATACAACCTATCCAGTACTTGAATCCAAGTTGTTTACAACTGTTGAAGATCAACAGGAGGAGGTGATCATTCATATATTGCAGCGAGATGAAATGGGTGATGCGGAGGAAAACAAGCATATTATTTCATTAGGAAAGTTTCACCTCTCCGGTATCCGAAAAGCAGGTGTAGGTGAAGCCAATATTGACGTAAGTTTTGAGATTGATAAAAACGGTATATTGCATGTGTCGGCAATGGATATTGATACTGGCATTCAAAATCAAGTAGAAATAAATGGTTTAGAGTACTTGTCGGGTAGTCAGGTTTTAGCTCGGAGGGGTAAAAACCTTATAGTTTTATAAAAGAATGCAGGGAGGGTTAATAATGGCAAGAAAACTACAAAGACCCGCAGGAAGTAATATCGAAAAAACCGGTATTACAGTGAAGCAGGATGACAGTGATGACATCATCAGAAAAAGGGAAGTAGCCAGGAAAATGGCTCAGGAGAAAGCCCGAGCACGAACCTTGGCCAAACAGCAGGCGATGGCGGAAAGAATTGCCTCGGCATCTGAACAATTACTGGCAGGGATCGAAGAGTCCAATGCTGCTGCTCAGGAGTTTTCCCGTTTAATGAACCAGGTGACAAACAATGGTGAAAAAGTGGGAGTGAGTGCTGAACAGATGCAGGGTGCGGTAATTCAAGTTAACAAAGCCGCCGTGCAATTGGAAACGGATCTGGGTACTTTGTCACAAAATGCCAGAGACGGAGTTGGCAGGGTTGAAGAATCGGTTCAAATAATGCAAGCTTGTGTAGCTCAGATCAAGGAAGCGGCTTCCCGCAATGTCCAGTCTGGACAGAGGATAGCCGAACTGGAAATGCAGTCGCGGCAAATAGGTGATATCGTACAAGCAGTAGTAATGATTGCCGACCAAACCAATCTGTTGGCCTTGAATGCAGCTATTGAAGCTGCCAGAGCTGGTGAACATGGACGCGGTTTTGCCGTGGTAGCTGATGAGGTAAGAAATCTGGCTGAGATATCGGAACACTCAGCTCGTGATATCCGCGGAGTGGTTGATGAAATCCGCTCTGGAGTTGAAGAGGTTGTTAATGACATAAACCAAGTTGTGGATGAATTTAAAAAGTCCGAAGATGGCATGGCTCAGGCGGTAGATGAAGGCTTCATTAAAGTCGGCCAGTTATTTGTCGACTATGTTGAGGTAATTACCCTGGATGCAGCTGAAGCGGTTGATTTACAGAAGGCTTCGGATAATTTCCTAACAGCCAGTGAAGCGATAGCCACAGCTGCGCATCAACTGGTAAGCAATACTGTCGAATCGGCGAAAGCAGTAGCCGAGCAGAGCAAGGCTCTGGGAGAGGTAAATACAGCCACTCAGGAACTGACTGAGATGGCAGAGGAGCTAAAGACCTCAACCAATATAAACAAATCAGCCGAAGAGGTTGCAGCTACTGCCGAGCAACTTTCTGCCAATATTGAGGAGATTAGCACTTCAGCTCTGGAGATTGCTACAGCCTTGAACGAAATGGCCAGTGGTACCAGGATGGCCCGCGATGAATCCCACCGGGCAGAAACCATAGCCGAACATTCTGCCGTTGTAATCGGGAATCTTGAGAGAATATCCAAAGAAGCGGGTGTGATGTTTGATAAGGTTAATGAATTAATGGAGCACAGCCGCCAGCATGCTAGAGATGTATGGGCTGCTGTCAGGGAAAGCAGAACCTCTTACAATGGAATCAATTCCAAATTTGAAGCCTTACAGGAAAAAATCCGGCGCATAGAAAAAATTGTGGATACCATTCAAAACGTATCTATTCAGACTAATATGCTGGCTGTAAACGGTTTTGTAGAAGCCGCCACAGCAGGAGAACATGGACGCGGCTTTTCTGTGGTGGCAGGTGATATTAGAAACCTGGCTACCGAATCAGCAGAAAATGCAGATAAGATAAAAGACTTGGTACGTGATATCCAAATACAGATGAGCAAAGTAACAGTGGAAATTGCCCAGTCGGAAATAGCTGCCCAAAAGGCCGATGAAACCATGGGAGTTGCTGCAGTCAAGAATCAGGTAGTTACCAAATTGATTGCCGATATTACTGATCTGCGAAATAAACTTTATCAGCAGTTAACCGAAATAAAAACTTCTTTTGCGGAATCTGAAAAAGTAACGAGTGCGGTTGTTGATGTTATAGGCTCGGTTGGCGAACAGGTTGAAGAAGCTTCCCGGGTTGCACAGGAACAAGCCAAGGCAGTTGACGAATTGGCCAATTCCATTGAGGAAATTGCTTCAATAGCTGATGAGATGCAGGTTAACTAGTTATGAGGAGAAATAATATTTGAACAGGAGGGATTGGGATGAGTGCAGACCAGGTTTTCTCCTCTGGCGAAATGCAACTGGTGACCTTTGCCCTTGGCCAGGAAATATTCGGCATAGATATTATGAATGTGCAGGAGATAATTCGCATTCCATCAATTACCGTAGTCCCGCAGGCTGAAAAATATGTAGAAGGAGTTACTAATCTGCGGGGATATATACTCCCGGTAATTGATACGCGAACCAAATTTGGTATGGATAGAATTGAAAGAGATGTGTCCAGCCGGGTTATCGTAGTTGATGTAGGGGGTAAAACAGTTGGACTAAGTGTTGACGCAGTATCAGAAGTATTGCGCATTGAAAATGATTGCATCGAATCAGCACCTGCAGCAGTTTCGGGTGTTGATACTAACTCCATTACCGGTGTAGTAAAGCTTAAAAACGACAAGAAACTGGCTATGATTTTAGATGTTGCACAAATTTGCAGTATTGACCAGCCTTCCGGCAGTGCTTCCAAGGGTATAAAAAAAGGTCGGGACAATCAAGTGATAAGGGAAGAGAGAAAGCTTGAAGAAGTTCAATTAGTATCATTCCTGTTGGGTAATGAAGAATTCGGATTAGAAATTGAAAGTGTCAGGGAAATAATCCGCTATCCGGAAATAGTGAAAGTACCCAACGTAGCACATTATATAAAGGGATTGATTTCACTCCGTGATACTCTGATGCCCATAATTGATATGCGGGTTAAACTTAATATGGGCAATGAAGAAATTACAGATAGCACCAGGGTTGTAGTGGTTGACATTGATGGTACCCTGGTCGGATTGATTGTGGACAAAGTATATGAGGTGACAAGGGTCCCTAAAGACACTATCTTTCCGCCTCCTAATGCAATTGGCAACGAAGCCGGGGCTCGTTTAAAAGGCATTGCCCGTTTGGAGGGAGGAAAGCGAATAATTATGTTAATGGACCTGCGCGATGCCATTAACTGCGAAGACTTTCAGGATTTAGAACAGATAGAAAGTAAAAATAGCAGTGACGAGGAAAACGGCAGTTTTGAAGAAGAAATGGACGAGGAACAAATGGTAGTATTTCGCCTGGCTGGAGAGCAATACGGGGTACGTATTACCCAGGTACAGGAAATCAATCGTCTTTCCCAAATTACCAAAGTTCCACGAGCTCCTGAATATGTTGAGGGAGTAGTAAACCTAAGAGGTGATGTTATTCCAGTCATTGACCTGCGAAAGCGTTTTGAGATGGAACATAAAGAATACACCGAATTTACCAGAGTAATTGTTAGTGATATGAACAAGAAAAAGGTTGGATTGATAGTTGATGAGGTTCTGGAAGTATTAAGAGTTCCTGCGAAATTACTTGAGGAAACACCAGATATACTTCAGCACAAACAGGTGCAAAAATTTATGGACGGTATAGCCAACCTTGAAAAACGGATGATTATGATGTTGAATCTTGAAAATGTATTGCTGGAAAAGGAATGGCAGAAGATTGCTCAAATAAGCTTGCCGGAAGCAAAAACATCCAAAGCTAATACTCCCAAATTAAAAAAACAGGGTCGTCGGAGTGTAAGCGATGATTAGAGTTTTGCTGGCTGATGATTCTGCATTAATGCGCAAGACACTTAAAAAAATATTGGAAACTGATCCCGAAATTCAAGTAGTAGCTGCAGCACGTGATGGTGAGGACGTTGTAGTCAAAGCCCGGGAAATAAAACCGGATGTTATTACAATGGATGTTAATATGCCCGGACAAGATGGAATTACGGCTCTGCAGTACATAGTAAATGAGAAGATATGTCCGGTTGTCATGGTTTCCTCCCTTACTCAGGAGGGAGCCATGACAACATTTGAAGCACTGGAATTGGGAGCTTTTGATTTCGTGGGCAAACCAGGCGGGACAGTATCCGGTGATATGGAAAAAGTTTCTAAAGAGTTAATTGATAAGATTAAAGCAGCCGCTAAAGCCCCGGACCGGTCTGGTTTTACTCAAAGATTGGCTCGTGTATCGCAGAAGTCAGCAAGACATGAACCCCGCAGCACTAAATCAGCAAGGATTATGAAAGCCGTTGTAATGGGGATATCAACAGGTGGCCCCAAGGTGATATACGAGGTTTTGCCTTTGATACCGCCAGATATTAATGCCGCGTTATTTCTGGTTCAGCATATGCCGCCTAATTTCACATCATCCTATGTAAAACGCCTGAATGAAAATAGTCCCATCGAAGTTGTGGAAGCCAAAGCAGGAACAAAAATAGAAGCAGGTATAGTATATGTTGGTAGTGGCGGCCGTCATCTAAATCTGGTAAAAAACTCCAAAGGTGATGTTATTATAAGATTGACTTCCAAGCCAGATCATTTATTCATTCCCTCCGTAAGCGTAATGATGCAATCAGTTTTGGATATTTATGGTGAGCGTACGGTGGGAGTAATTATGACCGGAATGGGCAATGATGGTGCTGATGCTATGCTCAGCATAAGCCGGGCAGGCGGCATTACCATTGCTGAATCCGAAGAAAGTGCAATTGTCTTTGGTATGCCCGGCGAAACGATAAATCGTGGTGGTGCCCAAATAATAGTTCCCATCTGGGATATTGCGCAGGAAATTGTACGTGCTGTTAATCGTTAACAAGGAGGATTACTTAATGAAAGGTATAAAGGATGATGGGTCAGCAATCCAGGTTATGTCTGTAGATGATTCAGCCATTTCTCGAAAAATGATTAAGAAGGCTCTTGAACCGGAAGGATTCGTAATATGTGCAGAAGCAGGTAATGGTAAAGAAGCAGTTGATTTATATCCTAAAATAAAAGCGGATATTATCACCATGGATGTAACTATGCCAATAATGGATGGTTTGGATGCCGCCAGTGCGATAAAAAAAATTAACCCCAATCAGAAAATAATTATGTTAAGTGCAATGGGTGATGATGATATTATTAATGATGCCAAATCAAGGGGTATTGAAGATGTTTATTGCAAACCTTTTAAAGCACCGGAGCTAATCGACCGAATATTAAAACTTATGTAAGAATGAGGTGAAGTTATTGAGTATATCATACATAGCACCGTTTGTCAAAAGCTGTGTCAGTATATTAAAAGATATGCTGGAACTGGAAGTGAAAAGCGGTGCAACTGAAAATGAAGGTGATGCCTTCACCTCGCGGGGTTTCTGCGTTATCGTTGGTTTTACCGGGGGATGGAAGGGACGGTTTTTTCTTGATATGTCGGGGGAAACTGCCATGCAAATAGCGGGAATTCTTACCGGAGAAGAATACCAGTCGGTGGCTGATGAAGAAGTGCTTCTGTCCGGTGCGGAGATAGGAAATATCATCAGTGGTAATGCAATTACAGTTATAAACAATTCGCAGCCCGGTTTAAACCTGCGCTTAACTCCACCCAGTGTATTTGCTGGTGATGGTTTGACTATGTTCAATGTGCGGCTAAATTCAAATTCAGTGCTAATTGATACCAGTGCAGGACCAGTCAAAATAAATGTTGCTGTAGAGGAGGGGAAAAAGTAAATGGATATTAAATTTATAAACCCCTTTGTCAGCGGTTTGCTCAATGTTTCCAATATGCTGGGGCTGGGAGGTATGCAGAGAACCGGCGTGAGTAAAAGGGAAAAGCTGCAGACTGACCATGATGTCAATATTATTATTGGTCTGGTTGGGGGTTTGCAAGGCAACATAGTTTTTTCCATGCACGAATCTACCGCATGTAACATAGCTTCTACCATGATGGGCGGGCTGCCGGTCAGCCAATTTGATCTTATGCCCCGCAGTGCCTTGTGTGAAATGGCTAACATGATAGCGGGAAACAGTGTCAGTAACCTTGAGCAAATGGGGAGCCTGGTAGATATTACTCCCCCCACTTTGGTAAGCGGCAAGAATATGATCTCATTAATCAGCCAGGTAGAAACTCTGGTTTTGCAATTCAATGCCAAAGAAGGAGCATTGGAAATGAATATAGCTATTGAAGGCTAAAAACTAAATCTTAAGTTATAAAATAGAATAATGAGGCATGTTTCATCTATCACTGTTTTACAGTCAGCAACAAACCAGAGCTTTGAAAAATCACTTTTTGCTCTTATCTTCAAGATTGTTTTAAAAGATGAGTACAAGCACTAAAATAATCGTTCCAACCTCAACCCTTCCAGGCATTTGTTTAAACTTATCTCATCTTTACCTATAGTTTTTTCCGCTTTCCGGCTTACTATAACGCGGTAATAACAGGTTCCCCGCTTTTTACAGTCGGGTTCCTATTAATATAACAGAAGATCTAGTTTCAGCAGTGTGTTACTGCGCCGCTGTTTTTTCGATGCTTAGCGAATATACAATAGTTAGGGCATTGAATAGCATTTCTCGTTCTGCCGTTATTTTGATTTATATAATGTGGTGGATTTGGATTCCAAATTATAAACTCAACTTTCTGACCAAAAGAACAGGCTGAAAAGCCCGAAAAAGCAATAAAATAAACTGTTTAAAATTCCATATTGAACATCGCGAGCTATCTTATATGTCATTGCGAGTGCAGCGAAGCAATCCATCCATCGCCAAGTCATCTTAGATTGCTTCTCTATCGCTCGCAATTATCACGGGTAATAACCCGCCACGATAAACGAAAAGCGCAGATCGTTTTTCATTTATTGACAATGACCGGGGAAGATTGCCGCGCTGCGCTCGCAATGACAGGGAGGCGCTGCACTCCTCGTAATGACAAGTACGCTAGTTTCATAGCAATGACAGGAAGGCTAGTTTCATAGCAATGACAAGCATACTAGTTATGTCGCATAGTATGTCAACTACGAAAGTTGAGTTATAAAGCTCAGCAGGAGGGATGTTCTTGTTAGTCAAAGCAAGGACTTAATAGATATATAAAAGTATCAGGATTAGGGGGGTTAACAATGACTAAAAAGTTACAAAGACCAGTTGCAAACAGTAGTGTACGAACAGGAATTGCCGTTAAGCAGGAGAGTAATGATGATATCAGCAAACAAAGAGAAGTAGCCAGAAAAATGGCACAAGAAAAGGCTCGGGCACGTACCATGGCTAAACAACAAGGCATGGCAGAGAGAATTGCCTCAACATCCGAACAGTTGGTGGCGGGTATAGAAGAATCCAATGCTGCTGCTCAGGAATTCTCCAATTTGATGAAACAGGTATCCAGCAATGGCGAGCTAGTGGGAAGCAGTGCCGAACAGATGCGAGCAACCAGTATACAACTAAACCAGTCAGCGCTGGAGATGGGCAAATCATTTTCTGTGTTGGGTCAGTTTTCGAAAAATGCTGATAATGCAGGGAAAGATTCCAATCGTGAATTAAAAAATATGAAGACCCAATCAAAAGAAGCTATTTCCAAAAATATTCAGTCGGCTAAAAGGATTGAGGAACTGGAAAGGCAATCCAGCCAGATCGGGGATATAGTGCAGGCTGTAGTGATGATAGCTGACCAGACTAATCTCCTGGCTTTGAATGCGGCGATAGAAGCTGCCAGGGCTGGAGAACACGGACGAGGTTTTGCGGTTGTAGCTGATGAGGTTAGAAATCTGGCCGAGATTTCTGAAAAATCTGCCCGTGATATCCGGGGGGTAGTTGAAGAAATTCGTACTGGTGTTGATGAAGTTGTTAAAGATATCAATGGAAACGTAGCAAGTTTTAACGAAATTGAAAAATCGATAGAAGATAATGCTCAGGCTTTTGAAAAAATGGAGGAACACTTTGGCAGATATGCCGAGGGAATTAGAAACATTGTTGCATCAACAGAAGTGCTAGCCAAGAATGCTAATAAATATCTGGCTTTATGCGAAAGCATAGCCGCTGCTGCTGAAGAAACCGGGAGCGGGACCATGGAAATTGCCAAAGCGGTGGCCGAACAGAGCAAGGCCTTGGCAGAGGTGAATGTAGCCAGTCAGGAATTAAGCGAGATGGCTGATGAACTTAAAACCTCAACAAATATAAACAAGTCGGCCGAGGAAGTTGCGGCTACTGCTGAACAGCTTTCAGCTAATATTGAAGAACTGAGCATCTCAGCAACCCAAATAGCCAACGGATTGATACAAATGGCTCAGGCGGCACGTCTGGCAGAGGAAGAAACAATCAAGGGTAACGTCATTATAGAAGAATGCCAGATAGTTTTAAACGAGCTATTAAAAGAAGCTGGAGAAGCAGGTGAAGTATATAATGAACTGGTTACGATGCTGAAAGAGAACCAGAGAAATGCTTATTATAAAGTTTGGAAGCCGTTAAAGGAATGTATTAAATCCTATGCTGCCACCAATTCAGCAGTTGAAGAATTGGAGAATAAGGTTCGCCGGATTGAAAAAATTGTTGATACCATAGAAAATGTATCGATTCAGACCAATATGCTGGCAGTAAATGGTTTTGTGGAAGCAGCAACCGCCGGTGAGCACGGCCGGGGATTTTCAGTTGTAGCCGGTGATATCAGAAATCTGGCCTCGGAATCATCTGAGAATGCAGACAAAATTAAGGATTTGGTGCGGGATGTGCAGGTACAGATAGGCAAGGTCATGAATGAAATTGCCCAGTCCGAAGTGGCTTCCCTTAAGGCTGATGAAATATCTGGGATTGTAGCAAATAAGAATGCAGCTCTTAGCAAAGAATTGGATAACATTACGGAACAAAGAGTTGTTGCGCTTGAATTCATTGATGAAGTCAAGAAAGGCATTGCCGAGGATGTGCGTGAATCCAAGATAGTTACTGAACTGACCGATCAGGTAAAAATGCAGGTTGAACAAGCATCACAGGTGGGAGATGAACAGGCTAAGGCTATTGACGAATTAGCCAACGCTATCGAAGAAATTGCTTCCATTGCAGATGAAATGCAGAGTAACTAGCAAGAGGAGAAGTATTTTTTAACAGGGAGGGATTGGAATGAGTGTCGAAGGTATTTTCTCCTCGGGTGAAATGCAGCTGGTAACTTTTGCATTAGGCCAGGAAATATATGGTATAGATATTATGAATGTTTCGGAGATAATCCGCATCCCCTCCATAACCAAGGTGCCTCAGGCTGCTTCGTATGTGGAAGGGGTAACTAATCT
>JAQUBU010000068.1 GCA_028686565.1 Syntrophomonadaceae bacterium | reverse complement strand
CTGTTTTTTTAGCATTAGGTCTTCTGGTGCAATTTAACAATCCGGATTATTTTCAATACTTCTTCCCGTTTGTAATTCTATTCTCATTAATAACTGTATTCAGGAAAGCCCCGGTTGATAATCCGGAAAATCCAATAGTTGATTCGAATGAACAGCGAAGACTCAAGAGGATGAGTGTCATAATTCTGCTTGTATTCCTCCTGCTTGCCGCAATAGCCAGCTTTTATTATTCCTGGATGGCAGCATCCATATTGCTGGGGATTGTCTGGCAGGTATTTACCCTCACGTCATGGGGACATATGTTTTACAACTGCTGGGATCAAATTCTTGGTTCCATTGAGACTATTTTTCAAAGAAAGGAGGGTTATAGTGATGATTAAATTAAGAAACCTTCTTTGTACTTCATTAGCAGCAGTATTAGCACTAATAGCATCAAGTGGTGCCAGTGTATGTTGTCCTTTTATTGGCTATCAGCCCGAACTACCCAAAAAGGAATAATCTATAGAAAAATGCTTTAAAAAGGCATTTCTCAGGGCTTAGGCCCTGAGTTTTTTTGCCTCTAAATGAATAAATTAAATTGATATCAAGACGGATATTTACAAGGAAAAACCGCGGATAATAACGCCGCCTTCCTTGATATGGACTAATATTAAGGGATTATTCGCTCAGCATAACACCGGCTACGATCATTTTCTGCATATCTGCTACACCTTCAAGTTAATTATTCGCCACCGAACTTTTCCCCCCTTGCAAACTGGATGGAATATGAAAACAAAATAATAAGGGATATATTTTAAGTTGACCTTGTTTTTTGGTTTTTGTCTTTGACATAGTCTATAATTAAATTTGTTAAAAAAATTCTTATTATAAATATGGAGGGTAGTAATTGCGCTATTGGATATGTGTGCTGGTGGTTTTTATCCTGGATAGAGGAAGTAAATGGTGGGTAAGTAATCACTTTAGTTTAATTGAGAGCCAGGAATTATTGGATGGCTTATTATACTTAACCTATGTTGAAAATCATGGTGCCGCTTTTGGCATTATGCCCGGTCAATCATGGTTTTTTCTGATATGTGGCCTATTAGTTGTTGCTGGGCTGAGCTTCTATAATGCAAGATATAAGATACCAAACATTATTCGAATATCGATCGGAGTACTGGCAGGCGGGGCATTGGGGAATTTATTCGACCGCTACTTCTACGGGTATGTAATAGATTTTTTAGACCTCAGGTGGTGGCCGGTTTTCAATGTAGCAGATATGGCAATAGTATGCGGGGGCATATTATTACTGGTTTATTTATTCCGGGAAGAGAGAAACGAGGCAAGTTATGGATAAAACAGAATTTATTCTAATTGAAGAAGATATGGAAGGAGAAAGACTTGATGCTCTGATAGCTGAGCATCTGGAATCGCTTTCCCGAACTCTTGTTAAGGAACTGATAGAGGGGCAAAAAATCATGGTTAATGGAAAGCTATGCAAAGCAAGTTATCGAGTTAAAGAAGGTGATGAGATAACAGTAGTAATCCCGGCTCCTCAGGAAATTGCCCTGGCACCCCAAAATATACCGTTGGAAATCGTCTATCAGGATAAAGATCTGGTTGTAGTCAATAAACCCAAGGGCATGGTGGTGCACCCTGCCCAGGGTAATTGGGATAATACCATGGTGAATGCGCTGCTGTATCATATTAAAGATTTGTCCGGTATTAACGGCAGCTTACGTCCGGGAATCGTGCATCGTCTAGATAAGGACACATCAGGACTAATGGTGGTTGCCAAAAATGATCAGGCTCATCGCAGTCTGGCTGAACAAATAAAAGAACATAGCATTAAACGCGAATATATTGCACTCGTTAGTGGAACAATTAAAGAAAATCTGGGGACTATTGATGCACCGATTGGAAGAAGTAAAACAGATCGAAAAAAAATGGCAGTTGTAGCTGATGGCAGACCGGCAATAAGCAATTACCAGGTGCTGCAGCGCTGGCAGAATTATACCTTGGTCAAGGTGCGGCTTGAAACCGGCAGAACCCACCAGATAAGAGTACATTTTGCTTACATCAGACATCCGGTGGTAGGAGATAGTGTTTATGGCTCAGGTAAAAAGCATTTTGAACTTGAATCCCAGGCTCTGCATGCATGCTCACTTGGTTTCAGGCACCCGAGCAGTGATGAATACATGGAGTTTAACAATGAACTGCCAAGATATTTTAAAGATATCCTGACGCAACTTGACGAAAAGCGTTGACATTAGATTGCAGCTTTATTACAATCAATAAAATACCTTTAAGTTGGCCCCGAGAGGCTAGCAAGGAATGACGAAATATTTATGCCTGCTGCTGGCCTTCTATGGATCATTGGCAGGTTTTCTGTATTATTGGGTTAGGAGGTTTTTTAAGTGCAGCTGCGCGAAAAAAATGCCATCATGGATGAGATGGCTATGAAAAGAGCCCTTACCCGTATCGCCCATGAAATTATCGAAAGAAACAAGGGTGTGGAAAATGTAGCCCTGGTAGGGATTCGCCGCCGGGGAGGTCCCCTGGCCCAGCGCTTGGCGGCTCGGATCGAAGAAATCGAAGGGATCAAGGTGCCGGTAGGAATTCTGGATATTACACTTTACCGTGATGATTTAACCACCTTAAGTTCTCAGCCGCTGGTTCACCGCACGGAAGTAAATTTTGATATTAACGGCAAGGACCTGGTTCTGGTAGATGATGTTCTCTATACTGGAAGGACAGTCCGGGCAGCCATGGACGCACTGATTGATTTGGGCCGGCCGCGATGTATTCAGCTGGCGGTATTGGTTGACAGAGGGCACCGGGAATTGCCTGTAAAGGCCGATTATATCGGCAAAAATGTTCCCAGTTCCAAACAGGAAAACATAGCTGTTTATGTACAGGAATTGGATGGAAAAGACGGAGTAGTTATTCAAGAGATTGTAGATTCGTAGCTCATACCCTTTAATCTGGTCCCGAGAGGCTGGCAAGGGAAATGATCCGGAATTAGCATTTAGAGCTTTCCTTGCCTATGTAGCAAGGAAGGCTTTTTTATTTTTGGGTAACTTAAGAAAGGAGGCTGGATTTTGAAATTGGAACAGAGAAAGGATTTATTGGGTCTTCGCGATATGAGCCGGAAAGAAATTGAACTCATTCTTGATACTGCCATACCGATGAAAGATGTTATCAGCAGGGACATAAAAAAGGTACCTGCTTTGAGAGGCAAGGCCATGGTAACGGTATTTTATGAAAACAGTACCAGAACCCGGACTTCATTTGAGCTGGCCGGCAAATATCTGAGTGCCGATACGGTCAATCTGGCGGTATCTACCAGCAGTGTGCAGAAAGGGGAAAGCCTGCGCGATACCATCAAGACCATGGAAGTAATGGGTTTTGATTTAATGGTAATCAGACATGCTATGAGCGGAACTCCGCATTATGTAGCCAAAAATACCAAAATGCGGGTGATAAATGCGGGAGACGGCACCAATGAGCATCCTACCCAGGCATTGCTGGACATGTATACTATCAAGGAGAAAAAAGGAACCCTGGAAAATTTAAAGGTTGCAATAGTTGGCGATATTTTGCACAGCCGGGTGGCTAGGTCCAATATTTACGGCCTGAAGAAGTTTGGTTGTGAGGTTCGGGTGGTGGGACCCACTACTTTGATGCCCCCCGAGATTGAAAAATTGGGAGTCAAGAGCTATTTTAGCCTGGAAGAGGCTATTAACGGTGTTGATGTGATAAATGTTTTACGGGTTCAGAGAGAACGGCAGCAGAGTGGACTATTTCCTTCCCTTGATGAATATGCCCGGCTCTATATGGTAAATACCAAAATGCTCTCTAAAGCCAAGGACGATGTGCTGATTCTGCATCCTGGTCCGGTTAACCGGGGAGTTGAAATTTCCAGCGAACTGGCGGACAGCAGCCAGGCTTTAATCAATGAACAGGTAAGCAATGGAGTAGCCGTCAGGATGGCTTTATTATTCCTTATGATGGGAGGTGCCCGAGATGAGATTAATAATTAAGGGCGGAAGGGTTATTGATCCGGCAAATAATATTGATGAACTGCTGGATATTTTAATTGCAGATGGAAAAATTGCTGCTGTTGAAGCCGGAATTAGCGAAGTTAACACTGAAACTATCGATGCACGCAACAAAATAGTTTGTCCTGGTTTTATTGATATGCATGTACATTTGAGGGAGCCAGGTTTCGAATACAAGGAGGATATTGTTTCCGGTACAAAGGCGGCAGCAGCTGGAGGGTTTACTACCATTTGCGCTATGCCCAACACAGATCCTCCCGTGGATAATTTTGTTACTGCCAGTTATATTGTTGACCGTGCGAAAATACTGGGGGTTGTTAATGTCTTGCCCATTGGTACTATTACCAAGAAACAAGCAGGCAGTGAATTAAGTGCCATTGCGGAATTAGTTGATGCTGGTTGTGTTGCTGTATCCGATGACGGCAAGCCGGTAGTCAGAGCAGACATCATGCGTAACGCCCTGGAATATGCCAAGATGTTTAGTATCCCGGTGCTGTCTCATTGTGAAGATATTGATCTTGCCAAAGGCGGGCTGATGCATGAGGGATATTTCTCAACAATTTACGGCTTGAAAGGTATTCCTACGGCAGCCGAAGAGCTTATGGCAGCCAGGGATATCATCCTGGCAGAATTAACTGGTGCTCATATCCATATCTGCCATGCTTCGACCAAGGGAAGCATGGATTTGGTTCGCAATGCCAAGGCGCGGGGAATAAATGTTACTTGTGAAGTCACCCCTCATCATTTAACTTTGAGTGATGAAATAGTCGGCTCTTATGATACATTTACCAAGGTCAATCCTCCCCTTCGCTCCAGTGAGCATATCTCAGCTTTAAGAGCTGCTTTGCAGGATGGCACGGTGGATTGTATAGCAACTGACCATGCTCCCCATAATTTTGAAAGCAAGGACTGCGAATATGAACTGGCATCCTTTGGAATATCAGGTTTGGAAACAGCAATAGCCGTAGTCATGGATAAGCTGGTTAATACCGGAGTCTTGAAGATAAATGAAATGGTAGGGTTATTTACGGTTGGACCAGCCAAGGTTTTAGGAATTGACAAAGGCAGCCTGACCTTGGGCAAGATAGCCGATATCAGCATAATTGATCCTGAAGCCAGAAAAGTCGTAAATCCCAATGATTTTTATTCCAAAGGTAAAAATACACCTTATAAAAACATGGAACTAAAAGCTTGGCCTTGGATGACTATAGTAAACGGGCAAGTAGTTTATCGCGAAGGAAAGGTGATTTAGTGAAAGGTTATCTAGTCCTGGAAAACGGCCGGGTTTTTACCGGAAAACTGCTTAACAACTGTCGTATGGCCGGGGGTGAAGTAGTATTCAGTACGGCAATGATCAGCTATCAGGATATAATTACCGATCCCTCTTATTACGGACAGATAGTTGTGATGACTTATCCCCTGGTAGGAAATGTGGGTTTCAATGAGAGAAGCTATGCATCTAACGGTGCCATGCTAAAGGGCTTGGTTCTGCGGGAAGCCACAGATTTTCCCAGTCATTATGAGATGGAGGTTGATTTGATCAGCTTTCTTAACAAGAGTGAAATTGCAGTTCTAACTGAAGTAGATACCCGGGCTTTGACTAGAATAATACGCAGTGAGGGAACCATGGGAGGCATTATAAGCGATAATCTGGGGGATATGGAATGGCTGCAGGATAAAGCGCGTTCTGCTTCCCGGGAGCTTAAAGGTGATCTGGTCAAATATGTAAGCCGCCGTAATATTATGAAATTCGGTAATGGCCGCAAAAAGGTGGTTCTGCTTGATTTGGGAACCAAGAAAGGGGTAATTGATTCCCTGGTTCGCAGAGATTGCGAAGTTATAGCTGTGCCTGCTGCCACTGAAGCTCGGGAAATACTATATTATAAACCGGATGGAGTGTTTATATCAGATGGCCCTGGTGACCCCCAGGCTTTAAACTATGCGGTTAATACCTGCCGGGAGCTCATGGGCAAAGCACCTCTTTTTGGCATCGGTTTAGGCCACCAGATACTGGCTTTGGCTATGGGAGCTAAAACATTCCGTCTGCAATACGGGCATCGAGGCAGTAATCATCCGGTTAAAAACCTGGATAATGAACGGGTATATATTACCTGCCAAAATCACGGTTTCAGCATTGATGAAGCATCACTGGACAATACTGGCATAGAAGTGAATATGAGAAGCCTGAATGATAATACTATCGAAGGAATAAGACATAGAGAACTCCCGGTATCCTCTGTTCAATTTGCCCCCGAAGGCTATCCGGGCTATAGTGAAACCGGATTTTTCCTGGATGACTTTGTTAACAGCCTATAGATTCTAACGAAAATCACAGGAAAGTGCATACACATTTTCCCTGCTTAGGAAACACCGCCTTGCGAGGTATGCCCCTTCGCATAAAAAAGACAAAGATAAAAGGCGAGGATAGTATCATAAATGCCGTCATATTACAACGCTATTTATTTTTAACACATTAAATCTGGAGGTTATTATATGCCCCTTAAAGAAGGTTTGAAAAAGGTTTTGGTCATTGGCTCCGGCCCTATCATCATCGGGCAGGCGGCGGAATTTGACTATGCAGGCACTCAGGCTTGCCGTGCCCTTAAAGAAGAAGGTATCAAAGTAGTGCTTTTAAACAGCAACCCGGCTACCATAATGACTGACAGCAATATTGCCGATCATGTATATTTCGAACCCATTAACATCGAAACGGTAAGTAAAATTATCGCCAAAGAAAAACCTGATGGTATTATAGCCAATCTGGGCGGACAGGTTGGACTTAATATGGCTCTTGATTTGGACAAAGCAGGTATATTGCTTGAAACCGGAGTGCCGCTTTTAGGTATGCCTTTGGAAGCTATCGCCCGTGCTGAGGATAGAGAGCTTTTCAAGCAGACCATGCAGGAAATAGAGGAGCCGATTCCCGACAGTGATATAGTACACAGCATAGAAGAAGCCGTGGCTTTTGCCAACAAAATAGGCTACCCGTTAATTGTCAGACCGGCCTATACATTAGGCGGTACAGGAGGAGGCACTTGCAGCAATGAAAGGGAATTGCGCAATACGGTAGCCAAGGGTTTAAAAAACAGTCCGATAAAACAGGCTTTAATCGAGAGAAGTGTAGCTGGTTATAAAGAAATCGAGTTTGAGGTTATGCGCGATGCCAATGATAACTGTATAACCATTTGCAGTATGGAGAATATCGACCCCGTAGGCATTCACACTGGTGACAGCATAGTAGTGGCTCCGGCTCAAACTCTGACTGATGAGGAATATCAGATGCTCAGAGCAGCATCGATAAAAATCATCCGCTGTTTAAAAATTGTGGGCGGCTGCAATGTCCAGTTTGCTTTAGACCCCTTCAGCAAGAAATACTATGTAATTGAAGTCAATCCGCGAGTCAGCCGGTCAAGTGCGCTGGCTTCGAAAGCTACTGGCTATCCGATTGCCAAAGTCACTACTAAATTGGCTATAGGCTACACTTTGGATGAAATTCCTAATGCCGTAACCGGGAAAACTACGGCCTGTTTTGAACCTGCTATTGATTATGTGGTTTTAAAAGTTCCGCGCTGGCCTTTTGATAAATTTGTATTCGGTGATCGCATGCTGGGCACCCAGATGAAAGCAACCGGAGAAGTTATGGCCATAGACCGCAGCTATGAAGCTGCTTTCCTGAAATCCATACGCTCCTTGGAAATCGGAATAACCGGTCTGCGTCTGCCGGAACTGCAGGAGATGGAAAATGAAGAACTGCGCAAGCGCCTTAAATATGCTGATGATGAAAGAACTTTCATCATAGCGGAAGCCTTAAGCCGGGGATTTACTATTGATGAACTATGGGAAATAACCCAGATCGATAAATATTTCCTTAAAAAAATGAAGAATATTATGAGCTTTGCAGGGGCTATTAAAGATAGGGATTTGGATGCGGATTTGCTTAATGAGGCTAAAAAGATGGGATTTTCCGATTTTGAAATAGCTAAAATAAAAGGTTTAAGAGAGCAGGATGTTCGTAAGCTGCGAAAAGCAGCAGGAATTATCCCGACTTACAAACTGGTCGATACCTGTGCAGCAGAGTTCGATGCGGTTACACCGTACTTTTATTCGTGCTATGAAGATGAAAACGAAGCTATTCATGACCCCAAAGCCCGCAAGGTACTGGTTATCGGCTCCGGACCTATTCGTATTGGTCAGGGAGTTGAATTCGATTACTGTTCAGTACACTGTGTCTGGGCTTTACGGGATGCCGGGATAAAAGCTATAATCGTAAACAACAATCCGGAAACCGTAAGCACTGATTTTGATACCTCGGATCGGCTTTATTTTGAACCGCTTATATATGAAGATGTTATGAACATTATTGAAGAGGAAAATCCAGAAGGGGTTATAGTGCAATTCGGCGGGCAAACCGCCATCAATCTGGCCAACTCACTTAATCAGGCGGGAATAAAAATACTGGGTACCTCCAATGACAGTATTGACCGGGCTGAAAACCGTGACCGCTTTGATAATATGGTGGAAAAACTGGGCATCCCGCGCCCGCCAGGAAAAACCGCTTTTTCAGTGGAAGATGCTTTAATAATCGCAGACAGAATTAATTATCCAGTTCTGGTGCGGCCTTCCTATGTACTGGGGGGAAGGGCCATGGAGATAGTTTACAATGAAGAAGAACTGGCGAAGTATATGGCTACAGCCGTTAAGGTTAATAAGGAACATCCGGTTCTGGTTGACAAATATTTATTAGGCAAGGAGATTGAAGTTGATGCCGTATGCGACGGCATGGAGGTTCTGATTCCAGGTATTATGCAGCATATAGAAAGAGCGGGAGTCCATTCCGGGGATAGTATTTCGGTGTTTCCCGCTCATGACATCAGTCCGGTAATCAAGCAAAAAGTTATAGATTATACGATTAATCTGGCATTGGAACTTCAGGTTAAGGGTTTGATTAATATTCAGTTTGTGGAATTCGAAGATGAGCTATATGTTTTGGAAGTTAATCCACGCTCCAGCCGTACAGTTCCCTTTATAAGCAAAGTAACTGGTATTCCATTGGTCAAACTGGGTACTGGAATTCTTTTAGGCAACAGTTTAAAAGAACAGGGATATTGTGGAGGATTACAGCCTGAACCCGATTTTTATGCTGTTAAGGTACCGGTGTTTTCCTTCAATAAACTTACTCAGGTGGATATTACCTTAGGTCCCGAAATGAAATCCACCGGAGAAGTATTAGGTATTGATAAATCTTTGAATATTGCCCTTTTTAAAGGGTTGCTGGAGGCTGGGGTTAATATCCCGGATAAAGGCACTATAGTGGCAACCATTGCAGATAAAGATAAAGATGAAGCAATACCAATTCTAAAGGAATTTGCGCAGATGGGCTTTAAACTGGTTGCTACTGAAGGTACCGCCGCAGTGCTCGGTCAGCAAGCAATTAAGGTACAAACTGTTAAAAAGATTAAAGATGGCTCTCCCAATATCGTGGACCTGATCCGTGAAGCCAGGGTGGATTTTGTAGTTAACACATTGACACATGGCCGGATGCCTTTTTCGGACGGTTTTCAGATTCGGAGGGCGGCAGTTGAGTTAAATGTACCTTGCCTTACCTCATTGGATACGCTTAAAGTATTAAAAGATGTGATCCAGGAAGGGGAAAGAAGCGCGGCTAGCGAAATTATGTCCTTGCAGGAATAAGTGGCCATGTCAAAATAAAATTATCAGGAAGTCCGGAGGAATTAAGAATGTCTACTGTGGAAAAAGGTTTGGTTTTAAGCAATCGGCAGCTTTATAAAGATATGTATGAAATGGAATTTGAGGCAGCAAATATAGCCAGTAAGTGTGCTCCGGGGCAGTTTGTTTATATTATAACCGGTTCAGGTTATGACCCGCTGCTGCGCAGGCCTATCAGCCTTTACGATGTTAATAAGGATGCTGGTACCATAAGCCTTTTATACAAGGTTGTGGGTAAGGGGACTGACCTGCTGTCGAAAGTGGCAGCAAATGACTT
>JAQUBU010000067.1 GCA_028686565.1 Syntrophomonadaceae bacterium | reverse complement strand
TAGCGGCTTGTGACGCTCAGTCAGGGGGCGCTGCGGGGAGTTAAGAATATGGCCAGAACTTTTTTGGGGGATATAGCATATTGACCGGCTATATTAAGAAGACTAATCTAATATCAGGACTAATAGTAGCCTTTTTTACATTTTTTATTGCTCTGCTGGTTAGCCTGGGTTCAGGAGCCCTGGTAAGAGCGGTTGATAATGTTATCGTGGCTATTATTCTGCTATTTATAGTAATTTTTTTGGGAATATTTTTTGACCTTATCGGTACAGCAGCAACTGCTGCTGATATAGCACCGTTTAATGCCCGCGCTGCCAAAAAAATATTTGGCGCCAAACAGGCAGTTATAATAACCGGCAATGCCCATTTGATGGCTAATTTTTGTAACGATGTAGTTGGAGATATTGCCGGTACCTTAAGCGGAGCTCTGGGAGCAGGAATAGTAGCCAGCTTGTCGTCCCATTTTGCATTGCTTGATTTGATTCTGGCAGGGGCGGTCATGACCAGTTTAATTGCCTCACTTACCGTAGGTGGCAAAGCAATTGGCAAAATAATGGCTCTGAACCACGCCAATGCTATTATATTCAAAGTGGCGGTGTTTGTAGCCTGGTGGGAGAAAATCAGTGGTATGGAATTGTTTAAAAACAGAAGGTGAGAGTAATAAATGCATGAAATTCTCGATGGCGTAGATTCCCCCCAGGATGTGAAAAAACTAAATATTGTGCAGCTGAATCAACTCGCCGAAGAAATCAGGCTTTTGTTAATTAAAAGTGTATCAGAATGCGGCGGGCATCTGGCTTCCAACTTAGGTATGGTGGAAGTTACAATTGCTTTGCATTATGTTTTCGATACCTTAAAGGATAGGATCATATGGGATGTTGGACATCAAGCTTATGTACATAAGATTCTGACCGGACGACGGGAAAAAATGTCCAGTATCAGGCAGTATGGCGGAATCAGCGGTTTTCCCAAATATGAAGAATCACTGCATGATTCTTTTAATACCGGGCATAGCAGCACATCCATTTCGGCTGCTCTGGGAATGGCATTAGCCCGTGACCTAAAAAAGGAGAACAATTCAGTGGTGGCAGTTATCGGAGATGGTGCCTTAACCGGAGGAATGGCCTTCGAAGCATTGAATCATGCCGGTCAGGAAGGCCGCGATCTTATTGTAATCCTTAACGATAATGAAATGTCAATATCTCGAAATGTAGGAGCCATGTCCTCCTATTTAAATCGTTTACGCACTGATCCCTCATATACCAGAACCAAAGAGGAACTTGAAAATATTCTGCATAGAATACCGGGGATTGGACCAAATCTGGCCCGTGCAGCCAACCGTTTTAAAGACACAGTTAAGTTTTTGATGGTACCGGGAATAATCTTTGAGGAATTGGGTTTTACATATATCGGTCCGGTCAATGGTCATGATCTGGTTGAGCTTAGAACTGTACTATCAAACAGCAGGAAAATGAAAGGCCCGGTGCTTATTCATACTATTACCGAGAAGGGCAGGGGCTATGAACCGGCTAGGGAAAACCCGGATATTTTTCATGGCATTGGCCCATTTGACATAGACACTGGCAGCCAGCTGAAAAAAAGTGTACGCACCTATACTGGAATTTTTGGTGATTTTATGGTTGAAAGGGCTAAAAATGATCCGAAGCTGGTTGGGATAACTGCAGCAATGACTAGTGGTACAGGGCTCTCCGAATTTGCCCGCCGTTTTCCCGAACGGTTTTTTGATGTTGGTATTTGTGAACAGCATGCAGTAACCATGGCAGCTGGGATGGCAAGAGAAGGGCTTAGGCCGGTAGTAGCTGTATACTCCACTTTTTTACAGCGGGCTTATGATCAGATTATCCATGATGTGGCACTGCAAAACCTCCCTGTAATATTTGCAGTTGACAGAGCCGGACTGGTAGGCGAAGATGGACCAACCCATCATGGCGTTTTTGATTTGTCTTTTTTAAGAAGTATTCCCAATCTTACTATAATGGCTCCATCCAATGAAAACGAACTTATGGATATGCTTCATACTGCTTTTCACATAAATGGACCGGTAGTGGTAAGATATCCACGAGGAGTAGGCGAAGGAGCCAAGATTACTGAAGAACGGCAGATCCTGGAAGTGGGTAAAGCACGGATAATTGCCAATGGAAGCCAATTGACCATAGTGGCTATTGGCCGGGCGGTCAGTATAGCTCTGGAAGTGCAAAAAATTATGGCAGAGCAAGGAATAAGGCCTATTGTCCTGGATGCTCGTTTTGCCAAACCTCTCGACCGGGAAAAATTATTGATGCTGGCTCGCAACTGTAGCCGTTTCATAACTATTGAAGATAATTGCCTGACCGGCGGCTTTGGAAGTGCAGTGATGGAAATCCTGGAAGAAGCCAATAATAGCCCTGAAATACTAAGGATAGGAATACCGGACGAGTTTGTCGAACATGGCAGAGTAGATATACTATTCGATTCTATTGATATGGACCCTGAGTCCATTGTAGAAAGCATAATCAGCAAGTGGCCGGATATTTTAAAGCAAAATGGAACATGGGAGTTGCTGAAGTTTGGCCAAAGTTAGATTGGATATTTTGCTGCATAACCGGGGTATGGCAACCAGCCGTGAAAAAGCCAGAGCTTTTATATTAGCCGGTGAAGTTAAAGTTAATGGTTTAAGAGTTGATAAACCAGGCAGCAGCATAGATGAGAATGCTGACATTGAATTACTATCCGCACCTAAATACGTAAGCCGGGGAGGATTGAAGCTTGAAAAGGCAATAGCTGAATTTCAAGTTGATTTTCTAGGACGGACTGTGCTGGATGTGGGGGCATCAACTGGGGGCTATACCGACTGCGCTCTGAAAAATGGTGCTGATAAAGTTTATGCTCTGGATGTCGGTTATGGACAATTGGACTGGTCATTGCGCACAAATCCGCGGGTAGTAACCTTAGAGAGAAGAAATATAAGGTATTTTGGTATTGAAGAACTTGGGGAAGCCGTAGATATTATAACTGTGGATGTCTCTTTTATTTCTACTGTGCTGGTTTTTCCGGTACTTAAAAACCTAATTAAAGATGATGGAACTATATTATCCCTGATAAAACCCCAGTTTGAAGTGGGGAAGGACAAGGTTGGGAAAAAGGGAGTAGTAAGGGAACCGGAACTACACTGCCAGGTGTTGTTGAACTGTATCACTTGTGCTCAAAAGCTTGGCCTGAACTGCATAGGGATTACCTACTCTCCAATTACTGGACCTCAGGGGAATATTGAATATTTTATCCAGTTGAAGATAAAGGCCGGGTCTCTGGAGAAACTTGAAGATGCTATAGCTCAGGTAGTATCAGAGGCACATAGGCAACTGGGAGGAAAAAAATGAGAATCCTTGTGCTTAATAACCGCTATAAGGAAGCAACTGAATATATGGCCGGGCAATTGGCTGCCAGACTGCAGGCTTTGGGTGTTGAAGTTGCTATCGATAATGGGCATATGGATGTTATTTTAAACAATCCGGAGATCATAATAGTACTGGGTGGGGATGGAACTATTTTAAGGGCTGCCCGTCAATATGGACAGAGCGAAATACCGATACTCGGCGTCAACATGGGTACGGTTGGTTTTTTGAGTAACATAGAAGTAAATGAATTGGAATTCTATTTTGATCGTTTATTAAATCTTGATTTTACCGTTGATAAAAGAATGATGCTGGAGGTCGGCATTTATAATGATAAATTGCCTGTCAGCAAGTCTTATTGTCTTAACGAGGTGGTATTTAAGTCTCCTACTCCCCGAATGCTGAGTTTTATTCTGGATATTTCCGGGCAGGTAATGAGCACCTACCGTGGTGATGGTTTAATAATTGCCAGTTCAACGGGATCTACAGCTTATTCACTTTCGGCGGGAGGACCTGTAGTTGATCCGATTTTAGAAGCGTTTGTAGTAACACCGATAGCATCACATATAACCAGCAAAAGGCCTTTGGTAGTAGCACCTGACCGGGTTCTTTCCCTAACCCCTCTGGAATGCAGGGAAGCTATCATTTGTATTGATGGACAGGTGAAAGTGGATTTTGAGCCGGAGTATCGAATAGTAATTAGAAAAGCGGAACACAAATTAAAGCTGATTAATTTAAAAAAGAAACCGTTTTATAATTTGATAGATGGTAGAATGAATGGTAAATAAGGAATTTTAAGGCATTTAACATTAGGTTAATATATACTAGATTATTAAAGGAGAGTATCTATGAAACTACGCAGGCATTTTGCCATCATGGACATCCTTTCCAAACAGCGCATTGCGACTCAGGAAGAACTTTGCGAAGCTTTGAGCAGCAACGGGTATGATATAACCCAGGCTACAGTTTCCAGAGATATTAAGGAGATGCATTTGATCAAAATACCGGACAAAGAAGGTTATCATTATGCACTGCCAGAATCAAAAACTGCCGGGGGTACCTATGAACGCATGAGACGTATATTTCAAGATTCGGTAGTAAGTATTGATTACAGCGAAAGTCTGGTAGTAATAAAAACCTTGCCGGGTGCTGCACAGTCAGTAGCCTCTCTGATTGATGCTTCAAATCATAAAAATATTTTGGGCACAGTTGCCGGCGATGATACCGTGTTTACAGTTGTCAAGCCCAAAGAGGCTGTTATCTCGGTGATTGAGGAGTTTGAACAGCTAGTTAACGCTTAAGAGCCGATAATTGATACAGGAATATTGTTTCATGAGGGGATAATATGCTTCAAGAAATGTATATAAACAACTTTGTGCTTATCGATGAGTTGCGTTTGTTGTTTGCTGAGGGGCTCAATGTCTTAAGTGGCGAAACTGGAGCTGGCAAGTCTATAATTATTGATGCATTAGGCTTAATAATGGGGGAGCGCATAAAGGGCGACTTCATCAGGGACGAGCAAAAAAAAGCTGTGGCTGAAGCAGTTTTTGATCTGAGTGCTAATCCGGATGCCCGCTCTTTTTTGATGGATAATAATCTGCTGGAGGAAGATGAAGACAGCATCATAATAAGCCGTGATGTAAGCCCCAATGGCAGGAATTCTGCGCGTATCAACGGGCGTAATGTTACAGCCGGAATGCTTAAGAATCTGGCCCCTCTTCTTTTGGATATGCACCTGCAGCATGATCAGCAGGGAATTCTGCGCCCGGATATGTATCTTGATTTCGTGGATAACTTTGCACCGGGAACCAGTGATGTATTAGCAAATATGATAAAAGTTTATACAGCAATGAAGACCAAAAAACAGGAACTAAAAGAAATAGAAGCCAATGAACAAGAGCGAATGAAAAAAATAGATTATTTATGTTTTCAAATAAAGGAAATTGAGCAAGCGGCACTGCAGCCTGGTGAAGAGGAAGAATTACTGCTGATTAGAAAACGTATCCGTAATGCCCAGAGTTTGATGGAGGGTACACAGAAATTGCTCCATCTGCTCTATAGCAGGGAATATGGCGAGAGTGCCAATGATCTGATATCTGCAGCTCTGGAAACCAGCCGCAGCCTTAAAGATGATTACTTTAGCGATATAACGCCGCGATTGGAAGAAATATATTATGCCCTGCAGGACATGAGTGGTGACCTTTCTTCTTTTCGGGATTCACTGGATTTCGAAGCTGGTGTGCTGGAGGAAACCGAAGAACGCTTGCACATGATTAATCGCTTGAAAACCAAGTATGCCCAAAATATAGCAGGCATTTTGCAGGTTCTGGATATATCCCGCAATGAGCTTGGAGTTCTGCAAAACCATCAAGATATTAAGGAGCAGCTTGAGAAAAGTATTGACGAGTTGGATAGAGAGTATTTATTGCTCGCTGGCAGCTTAACTGAATTCAGGAAACAGGGTGCTGCAAGTCTGGAGGAAAAAGTACACAGTGAACTGGAACAATTAAACATGCCCCATGTCAAATTTGTGGTTGTGCTTCAAAAGAGGGAGACGCCCGGTGTCAGGGGGCTGGACCGGGTAGAATTCATGTTTTCCCCCAATCCCGGTGAAGAATTGCGACCGCTGTCCAAAATTGCTTCAGGGGGAGAAATTTCACGCTTTGTATTGGCTCTTAAAAAAGCTCTGGCTGAGGTTTATAATGTCCCTACCCTTATTTTTGATGAGATTGATGTAGGGGTTGGAGGGACCGCTTTGAATGCCATGGCCAGGAAGCTATATGAAATTTCGCGAAATCATCAGGTAATTCTGGTTACTCATTCGGCACAGGTTGCAGGCTATGCTGATCAGCATTACCTTATTGAAAAAAAGATGAGTGAAGATAAAACCCATACCACAGTCAAAGAATTGACCGATAATGAAAGAATCCGGGAAATAGCGCGGATGATGGCCGGAGAGAACTATTCGGCTCTGAGTCTGGAGCATGCCCGGGAAATTTTGGAGTCTTCAAGATTATTTTAAGTTGGGAATGGTAAGTAATAATTATGGATCAATATAAATATGACTGGACCTTCCTGGTTAATTGTTTCGATAGTACCGAAGCAAGCATAATAGAAGCCATGCTCTCCGAAGAAGGTATTCCGATATTGAAAAAGAGTCAGGGTTCAGGAGCTTATACTGAGGTTGTCATGGGCCGGGCTCTTTCTGGAGTGGATATCTATGTGCCTGATAATCAGCTGAATAAGGCAAGAGAGATTATAGCTTTTGATGGTGCTCAATTTGAAGAAGAAGCTGATTTTGTGTACAAAGGGCATGATGAGGAAGAAGCCGGTCTTTTAAGAATTATGCGGCCTGCCGGCAAACGAATTATTACCCTTGTAATTATAATACCGATATTATTAGGTTTTTTGTATTACCTTCTTGTTGAACTGCCAAGTTTGATACAAAGCATATTCTAACATTGTTTAGATTGCCCTTCTTTTAAGCTTTATGAACATGATTGGCATAAAGCAACTGCTTAACCAGCCCTGCTAGCAAACCCAACCACAGGATAAACTCCACTACCATTGCCGCCATATGTCCATCCTTTATGCTTTTATCACAAGCATTCAGTCCTTTGATATGTATATTTACCCGGAGCGAAGGGGAAGATATAGCGTATTACTTTGGACTAGGAGGAAAAAATCATTGAGCAGCAGAATCCGCTCTTTAACGGGAATTCTTCTATCTATTTTCATAATTGGTATCTGCTTTACCCCTCAAGCGCATTCCTTATTTAGTTTACCCGCTTATCAAAAGATGGTGGTAGGTGAATCCAGTAATATATTTCTTAACCTTCCTGAACAATTGAAATCCAAGCTGCAAATACAGGTAATGACACCGGCGCAAAGTGTTTTTGCAGCACCACAGGACCCGCCCATTACTATTAGCAAAAGTCCGGCAGGCTATGAAATTATGGCTTTAAAGCCTGGTAAAGTTGATGTAAGGTTAAATCTCTTAGGTTACATACCAATAAAATCAATGGCGATTGAATCCATACCCACCAGGCGGGTGGTTGCTGGCGGACATTCTATCGGGGTTCTGCTCCAGTCGCGGGGAATAATGGTGGTTGGTTATGCTCCGGTTCTGGGTAGTGATGGACAAAAAAACTATCCCGCCCGGGATCAAGGTGTGGAAATTGGTGATTTAATTCAACGAGTGGATGGAAAGAGCCTCGCAACCGAAAATGAACTAGCAAATGTGATTGATACCAAAAAGGACCAGGAGATAATTCTAACCGTCAAAAGAGCTAACCGCAATCTTTCCATACCTATTCAAGCTGCTTTTTGTTCGGAGACCAATCGCTTTCGAATTGGACTTTATGTCAGAGATGGTGTTGTGGGAGTAGGAACCTTGTCGTTCTGGGACCCTGATACCAGTGAATATGCTGCTCTTGGCCATATAATTGTTGATGCGGATACTAAACAAGGGATTGATGTGCTGCGGGGTAAAATTGTCAGTGCTTCTGTTCAGAGTATTAAGCCGGGAAAACCGGGTCAGCCTGGAGAAAAAATTGGAATATTTGACAGTGAGGGGAAAATTGAAGGCAATATAACCAAAAATTGTTATTTCGGGATATTTGGCAAAACTGAAGAAGCTGTAGAAAATCCATTAAGTGAATATACAATGGAGGTTGCCTATGCTCATCAGGTTAAAGTGGGAAAGGCGCAAATATTTACTGTAGTTAACGGTAGTGATATAGAAAAATTTGATGTGCAAATAGAAAAAGTATATCAGAATCGGGAAGATGGCAAAAGCATGGTTATTCGTGTGGTTGACCCCAGATTGTTAAGCTTGACCGGGGGAATTATACAAGGTATGAGTGGCAGCCCCATAATCCAAGATAATAAGATTGTGGGTGCGATAACTCATGTTTTTCTTAATGACCCTGCACGTGGATATGGCATTTTTATGGATAATATGCTGTCGGAAATGCCCGGTGAAAATTATGAAATAAAAAGAGTCTCGACAAATTATTAATGTGTTAAACTGTTCTCAATCCAAGTAATAATACTAATCTTGTACTCCCGCCCATAAATTCCCCTGCCTGCGATTGTGCTATTCTATGTTTCATTATGTTAGCCTCTGCTAGATTATGACTTAATTTTGTGGAAAAAAGAAGGAGGAAAAACTTGGGGGATAGTCGAAATGCACTAAATATTAGATTTAAAAAGAGGAGGAGGATTAAATCTGTATGTTTAATGAAGCAAATAAGATCAGAGTCCTTATTGCCGATGATAATCGAGAATTTTGCGGAATACTAAGGGACTATTTTTCCAATGACCCTGAGTTCGAAGTAGTAGATATCTGCTCCAACGGAATGGAAGTTTTAAATGTTATTGAAAAAAGTGAGGTAGAAGTTTTAATTCTTGATCTTATTATGCCATATATGGATGGCATAGGAGTGCTGGAAAAGATTAATGAATTGAATTTGCCGGTAAAGCCGCGGATCATTATACTTACTGCCTTTGGACAGGAAAATATCACACAGAAGGCAGTGCAGCTAGGTGCGGATTATTATATTTTGAAACCCTTTAATCTACAGGTACTGGGTGATCGGGTCAGACAAGTGGCCAGGGATGTGCAGCCCAAGATAGAACATCGGGGTTCGGTATCACCAATTCCTATTAGAACTGCAGTTCCCAAAGATATGGAAATAGAGGTAACCAAGGTTATACATGAAATTGGAGTTCCGGCCCATGTAAAGGGTTATCAGTATTTAAGAGATGCGATAATGCTAGTAGTGGCGGAAATTAATTATTTGGGAGCAGTAACCAAAGAATTGTATCCAACTATAGCCCAAAAATATGATACTACACCCAGCCGTGTTGAAAGAGCAATTCGCCATGCTATTGAATTAGCTTGGGACCGGGGCGACCTGGATAAAATCAACAAGGTATTTGGTTATACTATAAGCGGTGAAAGAGGAAAGCCTACCAACTCAGAATTTATAGCTATCATTGCCGATCGGCTGCGTCTAGAAAACAAGGTGAGTTAAAAACGTTATCACGAACATACCTCTTATTTATTGGCCGAAAGTAAATAAGAGGTATTTTTTATGAGGGATAGCTGTATTCTCTCTGGGGGATGTGTCCTTAGAAATTATATGATAATATAGATTCCGAAAGCACCTATGGAGGAATTCTCCATAGGTATGTTAGGGTGCAAAAAATTCTAATGTCAAAAGCCCGGGAGATTGGAGCAAACATAATGGTTTGTAACAGATAAGATAAACTGAGGTGTATTATGTTAATCAAGGGAAGAGTTCGTTCGGATCGGCGGACCAAAAACTTAGTCAAGCGTTTGAAAAAAAATGATATAGCAGTTATTGATCATGATGATATTGATGAAGTGGCAGCTAATTCACTTATTGAGGTTAAACCCCTGGCTATAATAAACGCGCGGCCGTCAATAACCGGCAAATACCCGGCCAAAGGAGTATATAAGATACTAAAGGCTGGAATCCCAGTCCTTGATGAGGTAGGAGAGCAGATATTTGATCTGTTAAAGGAAGGAACCTTAATAGAAATCAGAGAAAACCAGATCTTTTGGGGAAACAATCTGCTGGCTGAAGGGAAGGAACTCAGCCTGGAAGATGTAAGGGTGAAGCTCAAAGAAGCCCACCAGAATATCCAGGCTGAGCTGGA
>JAQUBU010000066.1 GCA_028686565.1 Syntrophomonadaceae bacterium | reverse complement strand
AAACATTGCAATTGCACAGTCGAGTAGCCCAAACACCAAATCGCGCATATGCTGCATTTTATGCAGGCTGTCTTTTTCGGCAACGCTTATCAATTCCTTTCCAGACAACAGTTCATCTATTGATACTAAAAAGAATTCAGAAATTGCCTTCAATGATTCTATGCTCGGATAACCGCGACCTGATTCCCATTTAGAAATCGCCGTTCTTGATACAAACAGAATCTCTGCGAGTTCTTCCTGTGTTAGTTTTTTCTGCTTTCTTAGTTCCTGTAGTTTTTCATTAAACTCCATAAAATTGTCCATACCCCGCTCTTATTAATGTCACAAACAAAGATTATACAAAATAACCCTAATGCAAATTTCAGTTTTCAAATGCATATGCCACCTAATTTAAACATACATCCAATCCAGATGTTCTCATCTTCGTAACGCATTTCAATACTTTGTGGGTCATCACCAGTCGCAGCTACGAATGTCAGGTATTCAGCAGCGGAAGATCGTATGGATTTCTCTTCAGGGATTTTCTTTTTAGCCATGATAATTTCCCATCCTTCAGTTCATTTGGTCGATAATTTTGGACAACTGAATCTACTTTTTTGAATTCAGTAACATTAGCCCAAACCAGCTTGACTTTAAATATAGTAAATACTATGCAGTATAATTATACCAAACATATGTTCCTGTTTCAATATTGTTTTCTTTGCAACAGGATTAGTCTTCCACGTGCCTCGTCTGGATTTTATTAATTTAAAATTATCTTGTCCAACTGGTCCATCCTGATGTGTAATATTGTATACTTTTTCGGTTTCAGAATAAGTAGAAACAATAACTTTCTTTTGCTTTCTATCAATAGCAATTGACCCATACCCGGTTTGATGGACACATAAAAGGCACGATATAATAAGAACAGGGAGGTGTCCATTATGAACCAGAGAAAATATGATCCAGAGTTTAAAAAAGAAACGGTACGATTAGTTATTGAGAAGGGCAGAACCGCGGGTAGCGTAGCCAAAGATTTAGGAATCTATGTTATATCACAACCATTTTTATAATTACTACTTGACTCTTAAAACGCTTCTCTTTGCGCTGATTGACAATTTAGAGGATTTTTATGTAACTGGAAATTGAGTCAATTTGTGGCTCTAAAAATATTATACGAGGAGATTAATTATGAGTAAGTTAAGAAATCAAATGAAAGCGGACCTGGAGCTAAAAGGTTATAGTCAAAGACAGTAAGTTCGTACATCAAGCAAGTTGAGGGGTTAGCCAGTTACTTGGGGAAATCTCCAGATAAGTTAGGTGAAGATGAAATAAAGAAATATCTTCATCATTTAATTACTCTCCAAAGAAGCGATTCCTATATTAACAGCGCCTATAGTGCGTTGAAGTTTCTATATGAAATTTCGTCCCCGCTAAAATTAATGGAGGATACTATGACTGAAAAAACTAAACTAACAAAAACTGGAATAAATGCGATTACAACACCTTTTCGATGGATAATTATAACTGGAATTATTTATTTTATCGCATCCGGTACAATCGAAATAATTCGAGCTTGGCTGTATATTGGGTTCTATATTATTGGTTCATTAGTAAGCAGTATTTTATTAATCAAAAAAACTCCTGAATTATTAAATCAAAGAGGGAAAATGCAAGAAGGTACAAAGAAATGGGATAAAATTATAATTTTGACATATTTTCTTTTTGCTATTATTATTACTCCTTTAGTCGCAGGATTAGATTTAAGATTTGAAATATCTTCTTTACCATTTTATTTTACTTATATTGGAATAGGACTTTATTTCCTATCATTATTATTTTCGCTTTGGCCAATGTTTTATAATCCTTTTTTTGAGGGAACTGTCCGTATTCAAAAAGATAAAGATCATAAAGTGGTTAATACTGGTCCTTATCGTATTGTACGACATCCGGGATATTTTGGCATGCTCTTAGGTTCATTGCCTATACCTTTTGCATTTGGTTCAATTTATGGTTTTATTCCGGTCGCTATAATGATCTTCCTTGTATTTATGAGAACATTTTATGAAGATAAAACCTTACAAAATGAATTAGAAGGTTACAAGGAATATTGCCAAAAGGTAAAATATCGCTTAATACCTTTTTTGTGGTAATGAATGATAAATTAAAGAGAATTCTTAAAATGCGGGGACGAAACTTCAAAAGATTCTATGGCGTACCAAAGTACTTTCTAAATAGGATTACCCTAGACCATATCATTGGTATCTTAATTGTCTTTTTTTCTTATTGGAATCCAAATTTCGCTCCTGTACTTTGGGTTTCCAGTGTCCTGACTCTCATTCCACAATATTTCAGGACCTGGGGCTGCTTCATATCCTGAAGATGGAAACCACTCTGAGTATATCCTGCCCCAAACGTTTTGAAGTGTCTCTGGGAATTGCCCAATCGATTCAAATACTGCCCAGGTACTAGCATCAATTTTTAAAATATCAAATTCTGTAGTTTCATCACTTGATGTTGCAACACCAATGTAATGATCTAATTCTCCTTTTTCCTCCATTCTGCCTTCTGAAAAATTAGTAGATGCACTAATAATACCTGTTGGTACTACATTTGAAATTGATTTTAATTGCTTAATAACTTCCGGGGTTAAAAGTTCAGTCATTTTTGCAATCTCTGGATTGACACCTTCAAAAACAATTGGAACTCTCTTCTTAAAACCTGCTAATTTGAATTGCTCTTTCTCAACAATACGATAATTCATTTCACATCCTCCTTTAATTGATAATTGAAAGGTCATTCTAGGATAAGCTTTTAATTGTGTATTCTCACTTCTTGCTTCAGAAGGGAGAATGCCATGCATAGAATGAAAAGCACGTGAGAATGAATCAGCCGAGCCATAAATGTACTTTACAGCAACATCAATTATTCTCAAATCCCTATCTTTCAAATCAAGCGCAGCAAGTGTTAGTCTTCTTCTCCGAATATATTCTGACAAACTTATACCTGATAAAAAAGAAAACATCCGCTTAAAATGATACTCTGAACAGTAAGCAACTTTTGATATTTCACTATAATCAATTTCCTCTGTTAAGTGCTCTTCAATGTATGCCATTGCATTATTCATACTACTTAAAGTATCCATCAAACAACCTCCTTTCATCATCAATAGTAGCAAAGGATGCCTTTATCCATCCGACAATTGGTGCACAATATAATCGACTAACCCGTAATCATTAGTCGTTAATTGCCTCGATGCCAATCCGTTTTAGCTTCTCAAGGTTATCTAACATGTTCTGGAGCACCTCTGGAGAGTGTCCTTCCCATTCCAAGACTTCGCCCACTACTCGCAGCGGCTGCTTAGTGCGGTAAGACCTTGTTGGATTTCCCGGGAATTTCTTATCAGTTAAATTAGGGTCATTCTCGAAGGCACCGGTTGGCTCCACTTGATAGATTCGACCTGGCTTGTTACCAACCGCTAGCTCTGCTCCCCATATAGCTGCATCCATGGTTGCAGTAAAATAGATGAAGTTTGCCTTCTTTTGCTCGCCGTAATTAGAGCTATAGCCGGGTTCCAAAAATTCCCCCTGATTTAAGTTGGCTTTTGTGCCGTGGTAGAAAGGTCCGTGGTCTAATATTTTATCAACATGCAATTCTGTCACTTCATCTTTCCTCATATAAATCAACCTCCAAATTGCCAGATATCTTTTTGTTGCTCAGTCGAGCAAAGCTTACACAATTTTTATAATTGCGAAGTTATAATTATCTCTCCCGCTCTTTTGGGCCATGTTCCTTCTCAATCAGCGTCAGTGCAACCTTCAGGGCGGCGATGCGCCGTTTAAGAAGAGTCTGCTGTGACTTTCCCAGTTTAGTTGCATCTATCTTCTCGCACTTGTGGAGCGTGGAGATCAAGGCGCGATGCGCTTCGCTCAACTCTTCAGATGTAAAGTCTGGCATATTCAACCCTCCGCTTGTTTCACCCTCCACAACACGATATCGGTGATAAGTATATTATTAAACAGGCACATCAATCGACCAAAAGATTTAATTTTAGCCCGTTCATGAATCAATGACTGTTCCAATTGAACGTATGAAAGATCCGACGACAGCCGCAAAGCGCTCTTTCTGGTCTAAGTGGACACTGTGGCCAGCTTCTCTGATTTGTTCTGCCTGAAGTCTTGGATTAAGACGTTGCAGCTCTTCGGCAACAACAGACGAAACCACACCTTTATCACCAAATACGATGAGGCTTGGTACGTCAATTGCACTCACTAACATCTTATAGTCAGGGTTCGGTGGGGTGAGAACGTCAAAAGCGGCCATGCTTGTTTGAAGTCGTGCCCGAGCGAACAACTCAAGGGTCTCCGCTGACCGATTAGGATGTATATTCCGCGCATCTGCCACCAACTCACTTAATGACATATTGAGCATTCGTCGATGCTGATCGGCGACATCACTATCGCGAACTTCACGCTGAACTTTTGGACTCAAGAACGTTGGATCAGCTAAGACCAGTCCACGGAGTAGATTTGGTTTACGACTTGCCACCACAGCTGCAGTCATCCCCCCCATGGAATGTCCGAGCAGGATCGGAGGAGGAAGTCTTAGGGCATTTATTAAACCGGCAACATCGTTTGCATGGTCTTCATATCGGTATCCAAAGTCAGGTACACTCGAATTGCCATGTCCCCTGGCATCCAGCATGATTACGTCATATTCTTTCTCCAGAACATGTGCTAAACCTGTCCAGCACAGGCCATTAGTCATTAATCCATGTAGCAAAATTACAGGCTGTTTATTTCCCCCGGTTCTTGTGTAGTGTATGTTAATTCCGTTTGTTTCGCAGACTGCTGTGTTCCAGTAGGTCATATTTTATTCCTCCAAGCTACATCCAACCTGTTCTCTCAAACTCAAAAAATCTAAAAAACATCTATTCTGCTCTATAGCGAGAGGCTGACATCTAATCTGACCACTCGCCAGACTATGACATCTAAATCGTTCTGTCGCATTCAAAATCATGCCTTTGGACTTATTCCCACGAAGTGATACTTTCATGATTTCAAGCTCCGGATTTTATCTCTCAAATCCCCAAAACCCCTTATTTACTGGACATTTTCCACATTCACTCATTTACCCTTGACATCAATACCACGCACTCAACATGTGATAGTTAGGCTAAATCCAGTGGTCAAAATGGATATCAAAATTATATTTAAAAAACCCGCTCAATTCGCGTAAAATAGCCTTTTCTTTGAATTCTGTATATAAGCTTTCTTCTATGTACAGTTTAAATTCCAGCCATAAGGTTGAAAGGATTAAATTGATGTCGTATCAAAGTCAATCATGTATTACCCTTGGACGCCTTTTCCAATCACTAAGCTCAGTAGTCCAATACTTTGCCCATTCCTTCATTCCCCTATATTCCGGGTGATTAGGATTCAGTATGATTTCATGAAAGTTCACAAATCCTCGTACGCCGCCCACATCCTCAGGTGGTGTTTGACCACTTGCTTCCAGCAAGTAAGGTGATTCCTTGTCGTGATCCTCGATCACACGTATAAGCTGGATTTCATGTTCCCAGTTATCCCCCATATCATAGGTATAGAGCATATGCTTGCGCTCTGGCAAAAACTCTGATAAGGTATGCCCTTTCATTAAAATAGCATCTTCATCGTACTCCAGGTCCTCCTCAAACGGAACAATTCTGGCGGTCGGTATACGCTTATTGCCATCAAAGATGGTAAAGTCATAAAGATGGTAATTCTGCCAGTCAAACACCGACTGCAGCACTTTGTGTAAACGTACAAATTCCAGGTCCGCAGGTACAATAATCCTCCGCACCGCCTTGTATACTTCCAAATCAAGTGTGACCAGCAATTCAAAGGCTCGGTATTTATAGGCTTGCTTTCCGGTAAGGTCAGATAATGCGTTAATCATTGCACGGTAAGGGATAAACCCCTCGTTATTTTTACCGGAATAATTGACATGTCGGTAATTTGCGGGAACTCCAACCGTATCACTGTACATTTTGGGGATGCGATTATATTCATTTCCAACATAGAACGCACAGTCCAGTCCCGCTTTTGTTACCCATGCAGCTGTCTGTCTGCTACGATTTTGCACAAACTCTACTTCCCCTGCCAAACGCATATATTCCCCCACAAGTTCGGGGTTTAGATTCATGAAAAAAAGCGTGTTTGAAATGGCCGTCCTTATCATTTCCGCTACATTTTTCAGATCTTTCCGCTTGACTTGGTAAATTGCAACGGTAAAGCGTGTGGCATTGTTCACCAACACGATCATATCCTCTGACCTATGATTATCCCATACCTTTGTCCAGTTTGCGGTCCAAGAAAACAATGGATTTTTATTCTCGTGTACAGACGGAGAATTTACCCCCATAGCATCTGCCAATTTTTTGGTCAGTGCAATTTGCATTTTCTCACTTCCTTTTGTAAATCACAAAGTTACCATTATATCGCTACGTTGTGTGAACGAAATTCTTAATCCCGCTTTTTCTTTTTGGAACTGTAATGTGTTCCTTTTCTTTTTGGCTTCCCATTTAGAATTTCTATATTGCTTCTACCCTCTATTTCTGCTTGAACCTTTTCAAATATTTTAGATTCAATGATCGCTTCGTGAGCATCTTTCATTAAAAACTGATCCTGCTCGCCACTGTTTCTGCGTTGCTTATTATTGGGGAAATCACTGGTATAAGTCTTGTCCAATATTACATGCCCAATATACTTTTCGTTGGTTAATACTGTTTGAACCGCTCGTTTCGACCAGGTATCTTTACCCTGCGGTGATTTAATGTTTCTTTTTTCTAGTTCTCGGATAATTAGAACAATGCTGAGTCCGCTTAAATATAAATCATAAATCAAGCGAACGACCTCTGCTTTTTCTTCGTCAATAATGAGTTCGCCATCTTCATTATGTTTATAACCAAAACATTTACGGGAATATAACTTGGATTTCCCGGATATAAACCCACGCTTTAACCCCCACTTGATTGCTTCGCCTGTGGATTCACTTTCAGCCTGGGCAATTGCACTCAATGCCGATATCAGTATATCATTATCCGTTTCGCTGGTTCGGAGGTTTTCCTGATGAAATATAATCTCAACACCTAACCCCTTCAGCCTGCTTACCGTTTCGAGCAAATCAACTGTGTCTCTGGCAAAACGGCTGATGGTTTTCACCAACACAATGTCAATCCGGTTTTCATAGCAGTCAAAGATCATTTTCTGGAATCCGTGTCGGGCTACGTTGCCGCCAGAATCTTTGTCGCTATAGACATCATACAAATTCCACTTTGAGTTGAAGGCTACATATTGCTTTAACGTTTGTATTTGAATATCCAAACTTTCATCCTGCGACTCATGCGTTGTACTAACACGACAATAAATAGCGACTCTTTTGAACGGCCGCACAGCAGCAGGAATCAATGATACTTTTGTTTTAGGATTCTCAGTTGACATAATACCACCCAATAAATTTCTTAATTAAAACATAATTGAGAAACAAACCATCTCTATTGGTGTATTTTTACGTGGATTTATAGCTAATGATAAGTGGTCTAAATTGCTTTTAAGTACATTATATGCCTGCAAAGCCTTATATAAAAGGGGTTGATATATGCATCATTCAACCTGCTCTCTTAACATAGAAAAAATTAAACAACATCTAAATCGACCATACGCGAACCGCTGACATCTAATCTGTACACTCGCCAGACTATGACATCTAATCCGCTCTGTCACAAGCAAAAATGCTTGTTTTGACTTGTTCCCACGAAGCGTTAATTTATCGATTTTCTTGCAGCGGTTTTCAACCTTCAATGACTGAAATGCCTTTATTTCAAGGCTTTCTTCGTACTCACTTCTCCACCCTTGACATCAATACTACCGTCTCAACATGGCACGATAGCATCAGATTGATGTCGGGTATGTATTTTTCTGTTTTTCCGTTCAAGGGAACAGGTCAATAGTGGATTTTATGGGGGGTATCTGTTCAAGGGAACAGTTCTACCGTTTTTATCTGTTTGAGGGAACAAGTCGATATTATAATTAAAATCCACCGACAAGTTAAGTATGAATGAGTATAGCCACTAAAAAGTACATAGTAAATGTAGGATTACTTTATGAAAACTGTTCTTTCACATAATAATGCAAAGGATAGTTTTTTCCTTTCGGGGTCTGGCTTTCGTCATGTAACACCTTGCTTAAAATACCACTAATATCGTCCCAGGTCATATCTTTCTGGAACCCTTTACTGCTATCTGGAGTTACATTAAGTTGAACTGTAGCAAATACTGTTTCACAGCTGCGCCTTGGAAACATTCCTAAGTATGAGTGAAAGAAGTCGTTTGAATGTCTATAATGGTGAGAATATATAAATTGTTCCCACTTCTTTAAAACCTCATCTTCGCTTATTATGTCGATAATTGATACTTCCTCAAGTTGCCGTTTATCTAAGTCACCCCATGCCTTTTTTAGAAGCTTTACCGCTTCAATATCGCTAGATGGAGCGCTGTAGCCAAAAATCGTAAGCATATAAGAGTTTTCTATTATAAACTCCGTTGCATCCCAACAGCCTTTTATATATTCATCACTGGTGTAATTCTTATGATTAACAGGATACAGTAGCTTTGTTGGCGGAAGAGGCTTTCTGCAGATAGGACATATAGCATCTATTGTGCCGAACTCCCTATGCTCTGCACAGTATCCGACTCCAACATTTCCATGTAAGCAGAGTATATGGGGCAAATTGTCCGTAAACTTATGGCACCTAACATAAGCTTGTAGCAATAATGGATCCCAGTTAAATGTAGCAATTGCATCTTTGTCCGTTAAACTCAAAACAAGATAATCGTATATGGTTGGATATTCGGGAAGTTCAAGCGCAGCAAAATAATCATAAAGTACTTGCTCCAATTGAGCCACAGCTTCTTGGCAATCTGACCTTGAGTGAAGCTCTGAATATATGTCTTCAAGGTTGTCACTATTTGTCTTCAACGAGATACCATGAAGAATATCGTCTAAATGCAGCTTTTTTATTAATCCGTTCATAACAGATGACTTGTTTCCGTTTTTATCTCCATTTGGCACAGTAGCCACTGTCGCTCCTGCACCTAAAATTACTGTATGCGCTCTCATATAATTACTCCAAACTGTTTTTACCTTCGTTAATTACTTTCCAATGCGCAGGTGAGCTGGTAGCATTTTATCAATCTCATCTGGTGTGAAGAATTGTTCTTCTTCACTTTTTAGAGCTTTTTGAGCATCACTATAGCTTTTAGCATCAGTCTTAGGTGACGTATTATAAACCTCAAAAGTTTGCTTCTGAAGGATATCTCGTTTTGCCAGTATGTCGTTCTCTGAGAGGGTTTCAAAATCGGTAAGTAGTGAAATGTACTGTTCTCGTATAATCCATATATTGTCGGAAGCAATTCGGTGTCGTTTTGAATCTTCAGCAAGATTAAATTCTTTGAAGTAAAGGTTTAAGAAAAGTAAGGCTGTCGAAAAAATACCACCAATGCAGGTTAGGAAAAATTGGTTTGTAATCATCGAACCTAAAAAACCACCTGTTGAAATCGCTGACAGTAAAATCTGCGTGTGCTTTATAAGCCGACTATCATTTTATCCCTGTATAATAAAATATCATTGCCACTGATTGTTCCGTTTTCTACCGCTAAGGCAACATTAGGACAATTAAAAGCATACAATAATTGTTCAAAATTCCCACTAAGCTTTTCACCCACAAGATTGTTAATGTATTTAGTTTGGAAATTTCTCATATTTATATTTCCCCATATACTATCACATTGAGATTTAATGCCACTGTCTGGCTCATAAACATTCTATATATAATTGGTAAATAATAGCCACCTATAATACCTGAAAGAAATTTAATATTTTCAGTTGAAAGATCTTTTGTGTTTTCAATAAATAAAGTCTTATTGTCGATTTTGATATCGCATTGTTTTTCTTTCCATATTGTTAATCCGCAAATAGAAGGTTCCCGAACGGGGACATTTTTCTCAAGCTAAATAATCTGCAAACAAATGGAATGATGAAGCAAAGTGCGAATAATTATCGATTTATTTAAGCATAGAAAAGTATT
>JAQUBU010000065.1 GCA_028686565.1 Syntrophomonadaceae bacterium | reverse complement strand
ACATCAAAAATACTGAATGATTATTATTGTCCAATTCCATTATATTTACCGCCTTTTATAATCTTACTACTGATTATATCATGGCGCAATTTTGTACGCAATAAGACGAAAGGCGGCAATTCATCCCCCACCTAATCGCTGCGGCGATTTGAGGTGGGAGACTTCTTGCCGCACGAGGTTAAATATATTTTTAAGTGTATTTCAAAATTATATATTCTTTAAGAATTCAAAATACCTGAGTTTGCCAGACATAAGTAAATAATACCAGGGAAAACTACAGCCAAAAGTAAAGGAGCGAGGTTTTTGCTAAAAAGAACAAATTGCACTAAATTTCTGGTATTCTTATTGATTGCAGGTTTGTTATCCTTTATTGGCGGATGTCAGAACGAAGCTAAAAAACCGATTCCGAAGGCAGTCCAACCCGAATACAAGGCACCTGAAGTAGTGAAATACAAAGCCGAACCAACTATCTCCCTATATCGTAAAGCAACTGGCGAAACCCAGCGCTTAAAACTGGAAGAATATATAAAGGGAGTCGTGGCAGCTGAAATCGGACCTAAATATCCCATGGAAGCTCTGAAAGCTCAGGCTATTGTCGCTCGCACTATGACTCTGGCCTTGCTGGAATATGAAAACGGCACCAGGGGGAAACACAATACTGATGCCAGTGATGATCATACTGAATTTCAGGCATATAATGAAAAAGCTATCACCCCCAATATCAGTAAAGCAGTTGAAGAGACGCGGGGACAAGTAATCACCTATAAAGGTAAATTTACCTATGCCCTGTTCCATTCGCTGTCCAAGGACAAAACCGCCAGTATTGAGGAAGGTTTTCCCAAACTAAAAAATAAGGCTTCAGCTTATATTAACCCGGTTTCAACTAACGGCATCAAGAATGCTCCCGCCAAGTACAAAAACTGGACTGTTAAAGTACCGCGCTGGCAGATCAAGAATATCATGGGCAGCAAGGCCGGATCACTGGATGATATACGGATAAGCAAGAAAGGTCCTTCAGGGCGAGCATTAACTGTCAGTGCTGGCAAAGCTTCCATTCCGGCGGCCATGCTTCGGGAAAAAGTAGGATTTGACCTTCTTTATTCTACAATATTCAGCAGTATCAAGGCCGAAGGGAACTATATTGTATTCAAAGGCAACGGCTGGGGTCATGGCTGCGGCATGGAACAATGGGGAGCATTTACCATGGCAAAGGAAGGTAAAAATGCCCGCCAAATAATAGAGCATTATTTTCCTGCCACCCGTTCCACCCAGCTATACGATTAAAAGTTTCAAGCAGCTTTTGTTTTGGTTTCATTGGTAACTGCCGCATAAATACCCAGAAGAATAAATATTCCACCGATAATTTGATACCACAGCAAGAGTTCGCGGAAAAAAATATAAGCTAAAATACTGGCCCCTACTGATTCTCCCAGTATGGAAACCGAAACCACGGGGGCCTTTACATATTTTAAAGCCCAATTGAGAATACCGTGTCCAGCTATACCTGGTCCTAAAGCAAGCAGGAAGAATAAAAGCCATTCCCTCATTTCATAGCCTGTTATGGGAAGATCGAACAGAACTGCTACAGGCAATAAAATCAACATGGCTACTGCTGATACAGCACTGGTGTAGGGCCAGACATCAACCCGGCTTCGCACTTGCCGCCCAACTATAAAATAAATAGCCACAAAAAGTCCGCTGGCCAAAGCCAGCATATCACCGAAAAAATGACCGGAAGCCAGATCACCTCCGGCAATCAAAGCACTGCCTGTGATCGCCACCAAAATTCCGCCTGTGACCCACGAATTAACTTTTTCCTGCAAAATGAATATGGAAAACAAGAGAACAAAAATCACCTGTAGGTTGGTAAACAAAACCGAACTGGGAATACTGGTGTAGTTTAATGAAGTAATCCAAAAGCCGAAGTGCAGTGCCAAAAATATACCTGCCATCACGATATACAGATAATCGCGCTGGTTTATTTTCGTAAAGCTATTAATTATGCCGGTCCCGCCCAGCGATGCTGCCAGAATGGATGTAAATACTACCCGGTAAAGAGCTATAATCATAGCTGGCGAATCAGAATAGCGTATTATTATGGATGAAGTTGCCATACATAATACTGAGAAAAATATCAGTAAATAAATACCGACAGGTTTCATGCCCCTGCTCCGAGATAAGACTGAATGACTCTTTCATCAGATTTGACCTCGCTTGGGGACCCTTCAGCAATTTTTCGGCCATAATCCAATACAGCTATGCGTTCACAAATATTCATGACCAGGTTCATGTCGTGTTCCACTATTAGAATAGTAAGCTTCATATCCTGACGAATTTGCCTTATCAAGATCATTAACTCAGCCTTTTCCCCCGAATTCATTCCAGCTGCGGGTTCATCAAGAAGCAACAGGGTAGGTTTCAGGGCGAGTGCTCTGGCAATTTCCAATCTGCGCTGCTCGCCATAGGCCAGGTTTTCCGCATATTCCTCACGTTTATCATAAAGACCAACCAGAGTTAGAAGCTGTTTTGACTCCTCTTTGATCTGTTTTTCCTCATGGAGCATGGACGGCAAGCCAAAAAGACTGCTGAAAAAACCACTCTTGCTGATGCCATGGCAGCCGATACGAACATTGTCCAATGCCGACAATTTATTAAACAAACGTATATTTTGAAAGGTGCGGGCAATTCCCAGGCAGGCTATCTTATGTGTCGCGGCCTGGTTAATATTGCGCCCTTGAAAAACTATATTACCTTCCGTTGGCGTATATATACCAGTGATAATATTAAACAAGGTCGTTTTACCGGCACCATTGGGACCAATAATCCCAAAAATAGCGGATTCCTCAACATCAAGATTAAAAGCGTCAAGAGCCCGCAAGCCTCCGAATTCCTGACTTATATTTTCCAAGCTCAGGACTGCCATGTTTCCACCTCTTTTTTCCACCAACGTTTGCGAAGATCATAGAGCCTAACATTGCCAAGGAGACCATTAGGTCTAAATATCATCAGGATTACCAGCAAAGCTCCATAAAAGAGCAAACGATATTCAGATACTATCCTAAGCATTTCCGGAGCCAGGGTCAGAATAAAGGCACCCAGAATAGTACCCGGTATACTTCCCATCCCGCCTAAAACCACCATATTCAATAGTTCTATTGATTTCATGAAGCCAAAATCCTGGGGATTTATATAATACATGTAATGAGCATAAAGCCCGCCTCCCAGTCCCCCCAGAAAAGCTCCTACCATGAAAGCCAGAATTTTTATACGAGTAGTATCGATTCCGGATGCAGCAGCTGCAATTTCGTTTTCTTTTATGGCATAAAAGGCCCTGCCATAGCGCGAATTCAATAAACGAACATTAAGGAGTATAATTATTAAGGCTACCAGCCATACCGTAATAAAAGTAGTATGTTGCGGTATTCCCGCCATTCCGACCGCTTTCCCTCCAGGTTCAAAATTAAGGAAGAAAACACGTATGATTTCTGCAGCACCAATCGTTACCATAGCCAGATAATCCCCTTCCAGACGCAGCGTAGGTATCCCTATAATGACACCGAAAAGAGCAGCCATTAAGGCACCTGCCAACAATGCAGCCAAATAAGAAAATCCGTATTGCATAGACAGAATTGCAGAAGTATAGGCACCTATGCTCATAAAGCCGGCATGACCCATGGTTAATTGGCCGGTAACCCCGGTAATCAAGTTAATTCCCAAAGCCAATATTATGTTAATGCCGATCAGAACCATTATTCGCAAGTAATAAGGATCTATATACTGGGAAATAATTGCATCCAATGTTTCCACCTACACCTTCTTCGATATCTTCTGCCCCAGCAAACCCTGAGGACGAATAAGCAATACCAGTATTAAAATACCGAAAGCTATGGCATCTTTGTAGGAAGAAGAAAGATAGGCAACCCCCATTATCTCCAGTATGCCCAGGCTGATACCTCCTATCATAGCACCCGGTATCGAACCTATGCCCCCCAAAACTGCAGCTGCAAACGCCTTAAGACCAGCCATCGTCCCCATATATGGCCAAACTGCATTGTAGTATATGCCTACCATTACACCGCCGGCTGCTGCCAATGCAGAACCAATAGCAAAAGTAAAAGAAATTACCCGGTTGACATTAATACCCATCAAATAAGCTGCATCCAAATCCTGTGAGCAAGCCCGCATAGCCTTGCCAATCCGAGTTTTCTTAACCATAAACTGCAAGCCTAACATTAAGGCTGCTGAAAACAAGAGGATAATCACCTGCATAAGTGAAAAATCGAGGCCTGCCAGATGGAAAGTATGGTTGGGTACCACATCTGGATAACGACGGGTATTGGTTCCTGCCAGTAAAACCATCAAAGTAGAAAGAAAAATGGATACTCCAATAGCACTAATTAAAGCGGAAAGACGAGATGACTTCCCCCGCAATGGACGATAGGCAATTCTCTCAACCAGCATTCCCAGCAGCATGCAAAAGGCCATAGCCCCCAGCAATGCCACCAAAATATTGACTCCGCAGTAACTTGCCAGAAATAGACCCGCAAAAGCACCGAACATATATATCTCGCCATGGGCAAAATTAATCAGCTGCACGATTCCATAAACCATGGTATAACCCAACGCTATTAAGGCATAGGTGCTTCCCAAAGTCAAACCGTTCAGCAACTGTTCCCAGAACATAGACTACCTCCCTTTGATAATTATAAATTCTAAATTTTGAATTCTAAATTATGCTTGCTAAACAGAATAAATTTTTCAAATTTTTAAGGAATGCGGATTCCACATTAATTTAAAATTCAAAATTCAAAAAATAAACCATAGCGGCCCAGTCTCCTAATAGACCGGGCCGCTGTTCACCTATTTAATATTTACAGGTATTTTTTCCAGAACTACAAAATTACCGTCCTTTACGGTAATCAGGCAAATCGGACTCTTAACCGGCTCACGATCGGCTCTGAAAGTGGTGTTTCCGGAAACTCCCGGATAATCCTTCAACTTTGCTAATTCAGCTTTGAATATGCTGGGATCTGTGCTCTTGGCATCGGTCATAGCTTTAGCCAGAATCATAACCGCATCATAATATTGCGCTGAGAACATATCCGGTTTTTCTTTGTATATCTCTTCATATTTGTTGATGAATTTTGAGGTTTCGGCACTAGCTTGGTCACTGCTGAAGCCACAGTAGTATATTACTTTTTCTTCTACCGCAGTTTTGCCCAATTTGATTAAATCCTGCCCATAGAGGCCGTCACCGCCGATTAGGCTAATCGCCAGTCCCTGTTTCTGGGCTTCGTTCATAATCAAGGCCGCTTCCCGATAATAGCCGGTAAATACCAGCACATCAGCATTTGCCTTTTTGAGTTTGGTTATCTGAGCAGAAAAATCGCTTTCCCCATCATTAATACTTTCTTCAATCACAATCTTGGTATTCTGAGTCTTGAGCGCCTCTTTGAATACCGGGGTCAGTGCCGTGCTGTAGCCATTATTAAGCGAGGTTATGACTGCAATATTTTTCCACCCCATGCTGTTTACCATCCAGTCCACCACGGAAGGAACAGCAAACTGGTCCAGCAAAGTATTGCGGAATACATAGTCGCCTATTTCTACAACTCCTGTTCCTGTTGCTCCTGCTGAGAAAATGACTGTTTTGTTCTCCTGAGCTATTTCCGCTGCTACTTTGGTCAAGCCGGTACAGGGGTCTCCAACCATCGCCACAACTTTATCCCGGGTAATGTATTTGGTTGCTATATTGGCTATTTCACCAGTGTCACCCTTGTTATCTTCGTATACTCCTTCAACTTTTTTACCCATGATCCCGTCACCGGCATTCAATTCATCAATAGCCATTTTCATGCCTTTTTCGCCTGGAATACCGTAGTTGGCTACATCACCGGTTTTGGCTCCTAGAAAACCAAGCTTGATTACTTCCTGCTTCTCAGCCGGCGCCTCTGCTTTATCAGAAGTCTCGTTGCTGCCCGAGCAGCCCACCAGCAATGTCAACGCCATTAACAAACATAGAACAATACCCAGTTTTGACTTTTTCCTAAAATTCAACACCAATATCCTCCCCTTCATGTTTATAGTTTCAAGCCAGTATAAAATCCTTTCTCACCCCCAACAAAAATAAAATTTTATCAAGTTAATACATTCCCATTTTACAGACTAAAATCCTGCTTACTGACATAAAAGCTAAAGCTTAAAAACACTTAAGGGAATATCTTTATATTCCCGGGCATTCATAAAAAGCGCCACCCCGGGGTGGTCACGATAATCATTGATAAGCTTTTTAAAAAGGAGGTCAAAACTACTCGATCCTGCTTCAGAATTAATATGCAGCAATCCTTTGGCTTCGGCAAATAATTGGGTGGCCGTAATTCCCGTCCAGGCAATACTGTAGATCAACTGCTCCGTATCACCCAGGATATAACTGCAGATATAGAAACGGCAGATAAGAGAACGCAAGGCATAAATGCTGCAAATATTTTCCTTGAGGAATATACAGGGATTTGGCCTCATGCGCAATAACCCCAACTCAAGTTTTTCCTTTTGAAAAAAGCGGTCAATAAAATCACTATACTCAAGATTTAAATGGCGGGCCATTTTGCGAAATGATATCAGGTCAGGTATAACATAGGCTGTATTGCAGCAGTTTACGGAACATCCCTTGCATTCCGAGTAATTGCTGGCAGCATATAGTTTGAACAAGCCTGAGTCATCACATAAAGGCTGCCAGGCTTGCAGCAGGTCATCTACATTGGCCTCCTGAGAGTGGATCTTAATTCCTATTCCTGATTTGCCGTTCTCCGTTCCATAGTACAACTCAACCTTGTCCATCAGTTGTTTCCATCCGTCTGTTATTTGCTGCCATAGTTTTTACAGCCTGCCGGGCCAGTTCATCACAGCGCTCATTCCAGTGATCTCCTGCATGACCTTTGACTTTCTCAATTCTAACCAGATTTTTTTGCATGAGCTCAATTAGACTTTTCCAAAGATCTTGATTGGCTACATCTTCTTTTTTGCTGTTTTTCCAGCCATTAGCCTGCCATTTAGATATCCAGTTCTGCTTAAAGGCATTAACCACATAAGCACTGTCAGAGTATACAACAACATTCCAGCCATTAACCTTCAGAGCCTTTAGAGCTTCTATAACTGCCGTTAGCTCCATGCGCTGGTTGGTACTGTCTGCTTCTGCACCTGAAATCTCTTTTTGCTTATCGCCATAGAGCAATACCGCACCCCAACCTCCTGGTCCCGGATTACCCGAACATGCTCCATCGGTATATATGCTGATTTCCTTCACAAATCTACTCCTTATCGTGCCGGGGATTAGCGTTAACCTGCTCTATGGCTTCTGCTACAGCTACTAATAAAGCAACTTGTATATTCTTTTCCAGGTAGGCTGCTTTAGCTATAGTACTGCCCTTCTCGCTAACCACATAACGCGGCTGCAGTTTGTTCAAAGCGTAAGCAACAATATCAGCAAGGCATTTGTCACATTTGCAGATTTGTGGCTTATGTGCCATAACTTCGTCCAAGGAATCCAGAACTGCTTTTTCTACAATATTAACAACTTTCATGTATCCAATTTCCATTAAGACACCACACAGTTCAAAATAGTTTTAATAACTCATTTACATTCCAGATATGATAATCAGCTTCAGGAACAGCCCAATCTTCATCTGGAGCCAGCCATACAGCCTTCATGCCGGCCTTTTTAGCCCCAATGACATCAGTAATTGCATCATCACCTATATGTGCTGCCGCTGAATTTACTATCCCCAGTTTTTTCAGGGTATAATCGAATATTTCGACACTGGGTTTTGCAAAACCTACCTCATCGGAGAAAACCATAAAAGCAAAATAATCGTCTAATCCATCTTTTTTTACCAACTCCCGCAAAATAACTCCAGGAGTTGCTCCCGTATTACATATTACAGCCATCCTATATTTATCCGCAAGCAGCGGCAAAGTTTCCCTGACCCCGTCATTGACAACCGGAGGTAATTCCTGCAGAGCTCTGGTATAAGCCTCATAAGCCGCTTTCTCCAGTTCCGTTGTCATTGGGATTTCCAGCTTTTCCAGTATACCTTTAACATGGCCGCGCGGTGTTATATCCAAACCATAAGCCCTCTGCTGATACCAGGCATGCTGCCAGCTGGTTTTAAAGGCAACCCTCAAATCCTCGGGGGAAAACTCCAAACCTGCTTGGCGCAGAATTGCACCAAAGTCTTTTATTCTTATACTTGATAAACATTTATCTGCTGGTATTTTATAAAGGGTATTCCAAAAATCGAAGGTAATAGCCTTAATCAATTATTCCACCCCTATTTGACTTGCTATACTTTAACCCTTAAAGACTCACTTATCTTTACTAACCATACCGTTGAAAATAAGCTTTGCAATATAATGAAAAGCATCAGCTTCCTGATTAATTCAAAATTATAATTATTTCGTTTTATCTATATTTCTACATCAAAAAAAAATCCCCTTCCGGGGATTAGGCTTCAAGGACTTTTTGCGTTGTTTTTTCAGATTGTTCGACAAAAGACTTGGTGTCGCCATCCAGCAATGCTTGATTATCAACCTGTCTTTCCTTGTTAAGATTACGAACTCTGTCTTTGACTGTGTTATTGTCTGTTTTATAAAAACCAGAACCTTTAAAAACAACCCCTACATTTTTACTTATCAGCCTTTCCGCTTTCCCCCCACAAGTGGGGCATTCGTTAAGAGCCGGGGCAGTTATTTTCTGTATTTTTTCAAAATGGCCACAGTTCTCACATTTATAATCATATATTGGCATTTACTCCACTCCCTTTTGATAATTGCTATTTTTAATCTAAAATAAATTTAAAAATTGCCAACAAAAATAATTTAACACAGAAATCTCAGATTTAAAAGAAACTCCGTGATTTTATTTAAAAATACTAAAATATACTACCATCGACATAATTCCGTTCCACACTCCATGCGCAAGTATGGATACCCATATACTGCCAGTTTTCTCATAAATATAACATAGTAAGGCTCCGCCCACCGCCAGGGGCAGAGTTCGCCATAAATCCCAGTGAGCTGCACCAAATAATAATCCTGCTACTACAGCTCCCCCGAATGGTCCCAGGTAATTTCGAAAGACCGGATAAATCATGCCTCGATAATATAACTCCTCGGCAAAAGGGGCCATTACCGCACCAATAAAAAATATTATTGCGAAACCCGCAGTTCCGCCTGCGGAACGAAGCATTTCTTCAAAAACCTGTGGGGCAACCTCAGGCTGCAAGTAACTTACAATCAAGCCGAGCAATAACACCAGGGACATAAGTAAAATTCCGCCCAGAAGGCCATATTTCAAAAGATCCTGGCGATTGGCTTTTTTCAATCCAAGCTCCTTCAGGCTTGCCCCCTTTAGCCAAACAGTAAATAGTAAGACTAATAGAACCGTGCAAATGAATTGAATCAGAAAGCTAAGAATAAAAAAGGAGAAATCCGTAACTGGTAAACCTAGCTGAGTAAGTACCATCATAATCCGGTCTGCATAAAGGCCAAAAATCATTCCCACGCCAATTATACCTGCAAAGACCATAATTATTTCCACAAGTCCCCAACGCAAATCTGCTGTATCTCTATTCAAAGCTTTGGCCTCCTTTTTGCATAATATATTATACACCTTATTCAGCATATTTAGGGAATAGCAAAAGGATAGTACAGAATATCAAGCTGTATTATTCATGCTTAGTGCGGAATACTAAAGGAAACAAGGAGGTAGGTAATTCAATGGTTCCACTGGTTTTTATAATTCTGGTTGCCGCAGTATTAATAGCTATGGTCGCCTGGATTTTATCCAGCACCGGAATTCGCAATCAAACTCAAAAACCTTCCCGTAAGCAAGATTTCAATTATAACAGGTCCAAGGATGATAAATGAGCGGTGACAGGGGGGGACACAGGGGGAAGTTGACACAGGGGGACGTTTTTGGTGTGTCATTTTCAATGACACACCAAAAACGTCCCCCTGTGTCAACTTCCCCCTGTGTCCCCCCCTGTCACCTTATTTCATTACACCGGTATTCCTTATGTGCATTTTAACCTGGACATTTATTTGTGCGTTTTGAATAAATTCTTCGTCATCTATTATCTGGGTCAATTCCTTGCGCCATTTTGCCATGGCATATTTGTTTATATCTATGCAATCCACTTTTAATTCCTCTTGCATCATTCTCACGAATCCCTG